>PWKM01000139.1 GCA_003559755.1 Planctomycetota bacterium | reverse complement strand
CGGGCGACGGTTCGGATCGTCCGCCGCGTGCCCCTTGTCCGCCCCGCCGCCCGTTCCCAATATGGTCCCTACTCGAGGGAGATGACGATCTTTTCGTCGCTCTTGTGCTCTTCGACCGTTACCAGTGTGCCGTGGAGTTCCGGGTTTTGCGACAACCGGACGATCTCGTCGAGGTCGATGCCCTTTTCCAGGAGAGCGCTCGCTGCACGTTTCGGGATGAGCTTCGAGGCCAGCTTCAGGACGCCGACGGGGATGGAGACCGTCGTTTCCGGCTCCGATGCCCCGATCTTGTAAATCGTAATCTTCAACTTTGCCATATTTGCCCCTTTCACAGGTTGCCGGACGTGAGGCCCGCCGCAGCCGGCCACGCGGACGACTGTGCATCAGGCCCACATATTCTTCCGGACTATAATTGATGCGGGCCGCCTGGGCAAGGTGTTTCCGGATTCTTTTGCCCCGCGGCCGCCCGTTCGCCTTGACGAACCGGAACGATTCTGTAGTATCCTCAGTATCACTGACCGCAGGGCAGGGGGCGACATCAGCCCTGCGATGTTGACGAACGACCGTTTTTGAGAGAGCGGGGAGCAGAACCGTAACGCAGGAGGTGTACAGGTATGGACGTGAAGATTTATCCCACAACCGAGGCGATGGGCAAGGCGGCCGCCGAGATGGCCGTCGAGGAACTGTCCCGCTGTGTCGCGGAGAAGGGCAAGGCCTCTTTCATGGCGGCGACCGGTGCGTCGCAGTTCGCCTTTCTCGAAGCGCTCACGAAGACCGACAAGGTGGACTGGTCGAAGACCACGATGTTCCACCTCGACGAGTACATCGGAATCCCGGCCGACCATCCGGCCGCCTTCCGCCGCTATCTCCGCGAGCGCCTGATCGACAAAGTGCATCCCGGGGCCGTCAACCTGATCGACGGCAGCGCCGACGACCCGGCTGCGGAATGCGAGCGGCTGAGCCGCCTGGTCGAGGAGCACGGCATCGACGTGGCGTTCGTCGGCATCGGCGAGAACGGCCACCTCGGCTTCAACGATCCGCCGGCCGACTTCAATACCGACGCGGTCTTCCACGTGGCCAAACTGAACGACACCTGCCGGCAGCAGCAGGTGGGCGAGGGCTGGTTCGAGACCGTGGACGACGTGCCCGAGAAGGCGATCACGATCTCCATCCCCGGCGTCCTGAAAGCCAAACGCATCCTCTGCATCGTGCCCGAAGAGCGAAAGGCCGAAGCAGTCAAGGGCGCGGTCACCGGCCCGGTATCGCCCGACTGCCCGTCGTCGGCGATGCAGCATCACCCCAACACGACATTGCTCCTGGACAAGGACTCGGCGTCGCTGCTCGACGAAGACCTCGTCAAGGAGTGGGAAGTCAAGCCGGGCGGTTGCTGCTGCTGACGGAACGTTTCGACGCGGCGAACGTCGGCCGGGCGGGGGACTGTCCGGCCGACGTGCCGCTTTATGGGGGACTTCAATCCGTCGGCGATCTGACCGCTGGAGACGGACCGCCAACGGTGAGACGCTGAGAGGGGAGAAGGGCCGGTCTCACTCTCTACTTTGTACGCACGCCATCCCGCACGAATGCGACGTGGGCGTTGCCCGAGGGCGAAGTCCGTCCCGGGTGCCGTTGCGTTCGGATGTGCCCGACCTTCCCGCCGGTCAGACGACGTATGTGCTGGCCGTGGTGTCGCCGCCTTCGCCGGTCCAGTTGGTGTGGAACGATCCGTCCTTATCGACGCGCTCGTATGTGTGTGCGCCGAAGTAGTCGCGGAGCGCCTGGATCATGTTCGCGGGCAGCCGGGCCCGGCGGTAGCTGTCGTAGTAGGCCAGTGCCGAGCTGAACGCGGGGGCGGGGATGCCCATCCGGGCGGCCTCGCTGACCACGCGCCGCCAGGCGTCCTGTGCGTTCTGCACGATGTCCTTGAAATAGTCGTCCAGCAGCAGGTTGGTCAGGTCGGGGTTCCGGTCGAACGCCTCCTTGATCCGGTGGAGGAAGTGTGCCCGGATGATGCATCCGCCCCGCCAGATCATGGCGATCTCGCCGAAGTTGAGGTCCCAGCCGAACTCGTTCTGCGCCTCGGCCATCAGGGCGAAACCCTGGGCGTATGAGCAGACCTTCGATGCGTACAGGGCCTGGCGGATGGCCTCGACCATCTCGTCGCGGTCGCCCTCGAATGTCGGCTCGGGGCCGGAGAGCTGTTCGGACGCTTTGACCCGCTCGTCTTTGATTGCCGAGATGCACCGTGCGAAGACCGCCTCGGCGATCGTCGGTGCGGGGACGCCCAGGTCGAGTGCGCTCTGGCTGGTCCACTTGCCGGTCCCCTTTTGGCCGGCCTTATCGAGAATCACCTCGAGCATCGGCTTGCCCGTCTCCTCGTCCTTTGTGCCCAGGATGTCGGTCGCGATCTCGATGAGGTACGAGTCGAGGTCGCCCGCGTTCCATTCCTTGAAGACCTCGTGCATCTCGTCCTCGGTCATCCCCAGGGCGTTCTTCATGATGTAGTACGCCTCGCAGATGAGCTGCATGTCGCCGTACTCGATCCCGTTGTGGACCATCTTGACGTAGTGGCCGGCCCCGTCCGGCCCGATGTGTGTGCAGCACGGTTCGCCATCGACCTGTGCGGCGATTCGGGTGAAGATGGGCTTGACCAGCTCCCACGCCTCCGGCTGTCCGCCGGGCATGATGCTGGGGCCGCGCAGGGCGCCTTCCTCACCGCCCGACACCCCGGTCCCGATGTAGAGCAGCCCCTTCTCAGCCAGGGCCTGGTTGCGGCGGATGGTGTCCTTGAAGAACGAGTTGCCGCCGTCGATGACCAGGTCGCCCTTGTCGAGGTGGGGGACCAGTTGGTCGATGACGGCGTCGGTCGCCTGACCTGCCTTGACCAGGATCATAATGCGGCGGGGCCTCTTGAGCGATGCGATCAGCTCCTCGACCGAGTGGGTCCCGATGATGTTCTTGCCCTTCGCCCGGCCTTCCATGAACTTGTCGACCTTCTCCGTGGTCCGGTTGTAGCACGCGACCGAGAAGCCCTTGCTCTCCACGTTCAGGATGAGGTTCTCGCCCATCACCGCCAGTCCGATCAGTCCGAAATCCGCCTTGTCCACCGTTTTGCTCCTTTCGATCCTGCGACCTCTGAAAAACACCGTCTCTGGTAACGCCGGCATCGCCGACAGAGGTCACAAGATAAGCATTCGCCGCCGTCGCGTCAACCTTCACGCAAACATCGCCCCGCCCGATCCTTGGAGGTCGGACGGTGGTTGTCCCGCAGCAAGCTCGATTGCAGTTTTCCGGGCGCGATGCGGCCGGGTGAGGGTCGATCGCGACCGCAAATAACCGCAGAGCCCTTCTCTCTGTCGTGGGGCGATCACGAGTTTCGTATTTCGGAATTCGATATTCGTCCTTTCTTCCTGCCGGGCGAGGGTCGATCGGACGGACCGTTGCCCCGACGACGAACCGGAGCCGGGCACCCTCATCCAACCATTCCCCCGAGGGGAGAGGGACGGGGCAACCTCCTGAGCCCCAATATTTCTACGAAAATAACGCCATCGGATCCCACCTCCAGAGCACCGGGGGACCACCTGTGGAATATTTCCCGATCGCGTTCCGCAACCGACTGGCGGCCATCGGGATGTGACGATTTCGGGTCGTTTCGTAAAATTGCTTTTCCGGGCCCGGTTGTGCGGGACCGAAAATCACGGAACCCTTTGGCCTCGTTGATGATACGGCATATCGCTGTCGCGGGCCGAGCGGACCGGGCCGCAAACACCTTCTATGTGTATACCGCAGGAACCGGGCCGAAACAGGAAACGCCAGAACCTCGAACGACCGTGCCGACTGCGGTCGTTGAGCCGGGGGAGGGCGGTGGGTTATAATCGGCGGGATGAAACGGAGTCAGGATGATTGAGAGACCTTCTGAAATCGTCTTCCTCGGCGGTTTTATCGTCGGGACCGCGGTACGCTTCGTTTATGCCGGCCGCATTGGTCGTCGGGTTGCCGAAACGCACGGGCGCGCGATACTTGACCGAGCGCTCACCCTGGTCTCCGGTCTTTGCCTGATGGTGGTCCCGCCCGTTTATCTGTTCACCCCCTGGTTGGATTTTGCCGACTACCGCAGCCCGGCCTGGGCAGTCTGGTTGGGCGGTCCCGTCTTTGTACTGGCGATCTGGCTGCTTCGGAGAGCCCATGCCGATCTGGGCCGATACTGGTCGCCCGGCGCGGTGTTGTGGGAGGACCACGTGTTGGTCGCCGCCGGTGTCTATTCCCGCATCCGGCACCCGATGTATGCTGCTCACTGGCTCTGGGCGGTGGCGCAGGCGCTGCTGTTGGGCAACTGGATTGCCGGGCCGTGCCTGTTCGTCACGTTCATCCCGCTATACATACTGCGGGTCCGCCGGGAGGAAGCTGCTCTGGCTCGCCGGTTCGGAGAGGAATATCGCGCCTATGCCGGTGCGACCGGGCGGCTGCTGCCCCGATTTCCCGGCCGCGGGCCGGACGGCGGGTGAGTTCGGCCGGCTTTCGGCAGCCGGTCGCCTGCGCTACAATCCAACCACTCTGTATCTGTCAGTGGTGCAATGCGGCTTGCTGATGCGCGGGCACTTTCGAGCGGGACAGAGGCCGACGCCGGCAACGTGCTGCCGAGCGCGCCGATCAACAGAATGGAGGAAGCCGATGAAGGTGTATGTGTTCGCCGACCTCGAAGGGGTCGCAGGTGTCTGTCAGTTCTTCCAGACTCGCGAGGAGGGCCCGCCTCTCGACACGGCCCGCGAGTTGCTTACCCGGGAGTGCTCGGCCTGTGTGGACGGGCTGGTTGACGCCGGTGTGGCGGAAATTTACGTGAAGGACAGTCACGGCCGCCCCTACAACTTCGTACCCGAACTGATGCACCCGGCGGCTCGGCACATCGTCGGGACAGGCGGGAACAGCAGGACGGTCCTTTCGGAGTGCGACGCGGTCATCCTGCTCGGATTCCACGCCATGGCCGATACGCCCGACGGGGTGCTGTGCCATACACAGAGTTCGCGGCGGGGGAACAAGTTCTGGTACAACGGGCGCGAGTCGGGCGAGATCGCCCAGCAGGCGCTGATCGCAGGGCACTTCGATATCCCGGTGATCATGGTCACCGGGGACGACGCGACCTGCCGCGAGGCGCGTGACTTCCTGGGTGAGGGACCGGTGACCGTATCGACCAAGACCGGCCTCAGCCGCGAGGGAGCCGTGATGCTCGCACCGGCTCTGGCCCGCCAACGCATCCGCGACGGGGCGAAGGAAGCGGTGGCCCGGGCGGACGAGTGCGAACCGTATAAGATCGACCTCCCGATCAAAGGCCGGCTGTGGTATCCGTCCAAGGCAACCGCCGACTGGCGACCCATTCACCTGGGCACGCGGGTGGACGACTTCACGTTCGAGGCGACGTTCGAGACCGCGCTCGATATTCTCCGGTTCTGAAGACGGGACGCCCTGCTTACCGACGGTCTGGGCGGCTCAGACCGCCGGGTCAGCCAACAGTTGGTTTCTTCCATTGCCCGAATTTCGTCGTTCGGGCGAATTGACTTTGTGGTGCCGCAACGTATAATGATGGGCTACGGATATCACGGCCGGCGCGGCGTTGCGGCCGGCTGCGTATCCACAGTAAGTGAAAGCCGGCGGTGTTTGCCGCCGACCATTGTTACGGAGCAACAGACATGGCACCGAAGAAACTGACAAAGGCAGAGATCGAGCGGTTCAAGGAGCAGCTTCTGGTGAAGCGGGCTGCGATCATCGGAGACGCCGACCATCTGGAGAACGAGGCCGCACACAAAGGGAAAGTCGATAACGCCACGCTGGATATATCCAGCTTCGCCGATCTGGGGTCCGATAATTATGAGCAGGAGTTCGACCTCGGCGTGCTGGAGCAACAGGGCGACACCCTGCGCGCCATCGACGAGTCGCTCCGGCGCATCGAGGATGGCACGTTCGGCATATGCGACTCGTGTGAGAAGCCGATCCCCAAGGGGCGGCTCAAGGCAAGACCCTACTCCACAACCTGTGTCTCATGCCTGAACGAACAGGAACAGTCCGGCTCTTGAGGAAGCTGCGGATCGTATTCTGGCTGGTCGCCATAGTCTTCGCCGCAGGCGACCTGGCGTCCAAGCAGCTTGTGTTCGATTCGTTCCGGGCCTGCCAGCCCGAAGCCGTCGAGGCCGCAGAGCAGCAGCGCGAGACGCTGGCCGACGAACTGCGGCAACGGGCACTCGAACTGCGGCATCCCGAGCTGGCCCGGCTGGCCGCCGAAGGCAAACTCGATGAGTTCGCACAGGAGGCGGCGAAGGCCGACCTCGAGCCCCTGGCCGCCGTCGCACGCCAGATCGACCGGATCACCCCTCATTACGAGCCGGACAAGCTGATCCCCGGTTTTCTCCACATCGTTTATGCGCGGAACTACGGCGGGGTATTCGGGATCGGGCAGGGTGCGACCGTGATGTGGCTGGTCTTCGGGGCGATTGCGGTCTGCCTCGTGCTCGTGTTCGCCTACCGGGAAGAAGGCAGCCCCGTCCCCATGCAGGTCACACTCGGGCTCGTGATGTCCGGCGCCATCGGCAACGTGTTCGATCGGGTGGCGTTCGGCTACGTGCGCGACTTTATCGAGGTGTACTACTGGCCGGGGACGGCCTGGCCCGCCTTCAACGTCGCCGACATCGCCATCGTCGTCGGGGCCGGCGGACTGCTCGTTTATGCGTTGTTCTTCGCCCCGCAACCGACCAAAAACAAGGGCTGACGGATGGAATACTACACAAATATACT
>PWKM01000302.1 GCA_003559755.1 Planctomycetota bacterium | reverse complement strand
TCCACGATTTTGGCCAGTTGGAAGTTGTCGCCGGCAGCTTCTCCGCTCAGCCAGCTCATCTCGTCGGTGAAAATGAGCAGGCCGTCCATGCTGGTGACCATCCCGCCGAGGGACTTCGCCCGGATGCCCCTGAGCCGGACGGTGTTGCCCTCGTAGGTCGCCAAGCCGCTGATGTTGGTGACCGACAGCCACTTTTCGCCGAGGGGGAAACGGGCCGAGCTGTCCTTTAATTGTGCGGCGACTTGGATGTCGGGGGGCGCATCCGGGCGATTCGGGCCGGACACCCTGATGTGCAGGTCTGCCCTGCCCTTCGGCTCCAGCCGGTGGAGGTCGAGTTCCCGTATCGAAGGAGCCACCAGGAACGATTCCTTGTCAAAGCGGATATTGTCGGCCCGGATGTCCACCCGCATGTCCGGTTCATCGATCCGCACCCACCCATCGGCCGAGACAAGCGCGTCTTCGTGACGACCGGTTGTCCGGACGATATCGACTCGGTCGGGCCGGATGTGCAGCAGGCCGTTCATGTCGGTCACCTTGTAGGGAAAGTCCGTTGGCGTGGCCGTCGAATCGATGAGGGTCACGGCAGCGAACCAGTCCTGGTCGTCCGGTTCCAGCCCCTCGCCCCGATAGCTGACATCCGCGTTGACCGTTCCCCCCTCAACCCCATACTGGCGGTAATAGCGGTAGGCCTGCTCATTGAACGACTCGAGCGCCCGTTCCAGGGCCGGGTTGATCGGAAGGTCACGAATCTCCGCATACAGATCGATCCGCCCCGGCTCCAGCAGGTTGGCCTCACCGGCGACGGCAACCCGGCCGGTCCCGTGTCTGCCGACGACCCGGTCCCAGGTAACGCGATCAGGGCGGACCCGGAATCTGCCGGATACGTCGGAGAGCCGCAGGGGGAACAATTCGGCGGTCACGTCCGCTCCATCGAGGACGGCCGTCACAGTCCAGTCTATCTCGTGGATGACTCCAATGTGCCCTTTCACTTCTAAATCGGCATCGACTTTTCCGCCACGGATATCGTATCGCTGGAGTTCGTTGTAGCCCCCCGGGCTGATCGCTTTGACCGCCTTCTCGAAGTTGTCATCGACGGGCAGTTCGGTTATGTGGATCTTCAGGGCCGTCCCGTCCTGAGCATCGGTCAGGCCGATTCGCCCCGACACGCGGATGGCCCCCTTCTCCAGCCGGCCGATGATCGGGCTGGTGACGGCCAGGGCCTCGGTATCGACGACAAACGCCCCGCCGGCGCGCGTGAGCCGGTAAGGAAGCTCTTCCGGCTCAAAAACGCCGTCGCGAAGATGAACGCTTGCCCGAAGAAAGTAGGGGACGATCGGGTCCCGCACGTTCGGCTCATCGCCGCCGATGAACAGCCCGACCTCCAGGTCAGCATCCAGTTGTCCATCGATCAGGCCCACGCGCCGGATCGCATCCTCGATGTTTGGTTGGAGAAAATCGTACATTTCGGGCCACGGCTGCATCCTTCGGGCTTGACAGGATATCCGAATCGCGGGCCGGCCTTCGTAACGAAGCGTGTGCCCCGAGCCGGAGATCAGTGCGGAACGGTAGATGCCCGTCGCCCTGGTGATGCGAGCACGCTGCAGGTCCCCTTCCAGGGTCGCGTTGATCTCTTCGACCGGGTACGGCAGTTCGTCGGGAGCGGCCGTTCCGTCGGCCAACGTCAGCCGCCAGGAAAGATCGGGCTGCACGGCCCGGCCCCCGCCTTGACCTGCCATATCCATCTCGACGGTCAGGGACGCTGTTCCCGACGGCGAGGCGCGGTCCCATACATCCTTGAGTTCGTCGGGCAGTGCATCGCGTACCCTCGGGCCGAGCTCGATCCGGGGAAAGGAGACCGTCAGGTGGCTTGCCAATCCGGCGCCCCCAATGACACCCCAAGCCCGGAATGGCCGAAGTGCGTGGCTGTAGCCCGAGGCGGTCACCGCCGTTCTGGCCACGTCCTTGGGAACCAGATCGATTTCCACGTCCTCGAACCGGAGCCAGGGTTCGCCCGTCTCGCATCCGCCCTGAAAGATGTCCGCCCTCAGGTTCCGCACCATCACGGTATATTGGGGCGGGCGCTCAGGCGGCTCATCCTCGATCAGTTCGAGGTCATTCTCCCGCAGCGAGAGTTCGACCCCATCGATGACGATCGAACGAAGCCGGACGCGAGCCCGCAGCAGAGAGCCGAGATCGGTGGATGCGGTTATCCGGCGGACGGTCGCCACCCGGCTGTCGTCTTCCGGCCGTACCAGGACCACACCCTCGAGGGTGGCCGAGCCGGGCCAGGCCAGCCGAGCGGTCTCGATCTGAGCTTCGAACGGGAAGTTCTGCTCGAGCTCCTCGATGGCCAGGGGAATGAGCCACCTGGGGGCGGACCACATTACGACCGCGCCGACGACAAGGACCGCGATCAGGATGGCGAGTGCGCACAGAATCCACCTGTAGCGCCGCCGCCGAGGCCGCCGCGCCAGTTCATCTCTCTTCGCCATCGCAAGTTCTATCGGGCTGCCCATATACCTATTATCGTACCCTATCTTGCGATGCGTGACCAGAGATTATGGCGATCAAGCACCATTCTTCGGCCGACCTGCGGCCAGCCACAGATCGAACGTACGGGCGGCCACGCCCGTTTGTTGAGCGCCGGGCACCCAGCCGCCCACTGCCGTCCACGCGCTCAGTTCCGCTTCTCGTACAACATACGGAGTGCGTTGTCGCCGAAGATGGCCTGCCGCCAGCGTTTCGATATCTCCAGCTTATCGCAGAGGTTGACGTAGTCGTTATACACGTCCTCCACCCACTCGTTGGCCACGTCGGTCCCGAACAGGATCTTGCTGTACGGGTGCTTCTTTTTATGGCCTTTATATGGATGGTTTCCGCGATGCCACCAGAGCAGCCCGTCGAGGAATTCCGGCGTTTTCTTCTTCAGTGTCGAGCCGCTGAGGTCGAACCACAGGTTGGCGTTCCACCGGGCCGACATAGACGCCTCTTCATACCACGGGTTGCCGAGGTGCGCTCCGTGCACGTGCAGCTTGGGGAACGCCCGGCATATGGCATCGAGGTGGATCGGCCGCATCCGGTTTGAGTTGACGTCGAACGCGTTGTCGTGCCGGGCCACGATCCCCAGGTGGAACAGGATCGGCATCCGCTGGTTCGCCGCCGTCTCGTAGAGCGGCCAGTAGGAGTGATCGTCGTAGCACTTACGGGTTCGAATCACTTTCATGCCGACAAAACCCATGTCCTTGAACCGCTCAATGTCGCTCGGCGTGTGCATGTCCGGGAGGAGGTGTGCGAACGGGATGAGCCGGTCGGGATTCCGCTCGGCGGCCTTCATCAGTTTCTCGTTCGGTTTCTCCATCGACCGGTTCGTGTTGAACACGATCGCCTTGTCCGTCCCCACCTTGTCGCACGCCTCGAGCAGGCCCTTGATGTGCTCCGGGCTGCCGTCCGAATGTACGTGTGCGTCGATCTGCATGGCCGCATCCTCCTTCGTCCACAGAACCTTAGGGGCTCCCGGGCTGCCGGCAGACACGCTTCGGCGTCCTTCAATATTGGCCGGCCAATCCCACGTAAAAACCTCGATCCGAATCGCCGGTCCGCACCGGCACAACCGTCTACGATGGTACAGGATGCAGCGGCGGTTGTCTATGATGATCCCGCCTTTGGGAAAGTTCGGGCTGCTCAGCCCGCGTTTTTCAGGTCGATGATCGGTGAGCCGTCGAGCGCATCGAGCCCCTGCACCACGATGCAGGTCCCCTGTATGGCGACGACTTCGACCACGGTCACGCCGATCGGGTTGGGCCGCATCGGGCTGCGAAGTGCGAACACGCCCTGTATCGGACGGGCGGTGTCGCCCCGGGGGTGGACCCGCAGCCGGCGGCGGCCCTCCGCCGTGAGTTCGTGCATCCAGTACAGCACCTGGAGCTTGTCGCCCGGCTCGACCCCGAGCAGTGCATCGGCGTATTGGTCCTCTATCTCGAGCGTTTTCTCATCATCCGATCGCGCGCATACGCGGCCGATTGGCTGGATCTTCATTGGCTTCTTTTGCAGAGCGTCCCTCGTGTTCATCGCTGCATCATATGCATCAATTCCAACCTGTTCCAGACCGGTGAATTGCAGGGCTATGAGACAGGCGATGTGTATTCTGGCATAACTTTATCCCTGTGGCAACTTCGACGCGAGTTGCTGGATGCCCGCCGGCCGGTCACTCCTGCGGCCAGGTCCAGTTTCGTATCTCGGGCATGTCCTGCCCTTCGCGGGCGACATATGCCTTGTGATCGATGAGCTTGTCGCGGATCACCTGTTTGGTGTACGCGGCAGTCGAACCGAGTTTGGGCACGCGGTCGATGACGTCGGCGGCGAGGTTGTACCGGTCGAGATCATTCCGCACCACCATATCGAAGGGAGTGGTCGTAGTGCCCTCCTCTTTGTAACCGCGCACGTGCAGGTTTTTGTGGTTCGTCCGGCGGTAGGTCAGCCGGTGGATCAGCCAGGGGTAGCCGTGAAAGGCGAAGATGATCGGTTTGTCGGTAGTGAACAGGGCATCGAATTCGGGATGGCGAAGGCCGTGCGGATGCTCCTCGTGGTCCTGGAGAGTCATCAGGTCCACCACGTTGACGACGCGGACCTTGAGGTCGGGGATGTGGTTGCGGAGGAAGTCGACGGCGGCGAGTGTTTCTATGGTTGGCACATCTCCGCAGCACGCCATGACGACATCCGGGTCGCCCCCGTCATCGTTGCTGGCCCACGGCCAGATTCCGATGCCGGCGGAGCAGTGCTTGATTGCCGTATCCATGTCGAGCCACTGCGGCTGGGGCTGCTTGCCGGCAACGATCACGTTCACGTAATTGCGGCTGCGCAGGCAGTGGTTGGTCACCGACAGCAGCGTGTTGGCGTCGGGCGGAAAGTACACGCGAATCACGTCCGCCTTCTTGTTCACAACGAGGTCGATGAACCCAGGGTCCTGATGGCTGAAGCCGTTATGGTCCTGCCGCCAGACGTGGGAGGTAAGCAGGATGTTCAGCGAAGCGACCGGACGCCGCCACGCGACCTCGTGCTGGGCGACTTTGAGCCACTTGGCGTGCTGGTTGAACATCGAGTCGACGATGTGGATGAACGCCTCGTAGCATGAGAAAAGGCCGTGCCGGCCGGTGAGCAGGTAGCCCTCGAGCCAGCCCTGGCAGCAGTGCTCGCTGAGGATTTCCATCACCCGGCCGTCGGGGCCCAGATTTTCGTCACCGGGGTCGATCTCGGCCATCCAGGCCCGGTCGGTCACCTCGAACAGGGCTGTCAGGCGGTTGGACTCGGTCTCGTCGGGACCGAAGACGCGGAAGTTCCGCTGCTCTGCGTTTTGTCGCATCACATCGCGGACAAACCCGCCCATAATGCGAGTCGCCTCGGCCTTGCCGCCACCCGGCTTGGGAACGTCGACGGCATAGTCGCGGAAATCGGGCATCCGGAGCTCCCGGAGCAGCAGCCCGCCGTTCGCGTGCGGATTCGCCCCCATCCGCCGGCCCCCCTTGGGGGCGAGTTCGGCCAACTCGGGCACCAGCGCCCCGCTCTCGTCGAATAGTTCGTCCGGTCGATAACTTTTCATCCACTGCTCGAGTTCCGGAACGTGCTGGGGGTTCTCTCGGAGGTTCGACAGGGGCACCTGGTGAGATCGCCACGTCCCCTCGACCTGCTTGCCGTTCACCGAGCGAGGGCCGGTCCAGCCCTTGGGCGATCGGAGGACAATCATCGGCCATCGCGGCCGTTCGACGGCCCGGCCCGAGCGGGCCGCCTCCTGGCAGCGGCGAATGTCGTCTGTGATGTCATCGAGGGCGGCCGCCATCTTCTGATGCATCGAATCGGGCTCGGCCCCCTCGACGAACACCGGGCGATAGCCATATCCGACGAGCAGATTTTCGAGCTCCTCGCGCCCGATACGGGCCAGCACGGTCGGACTGGCGATCTTGTAATCATTGAGGTGAAGGATAGGCAGCACCGCCCCGTCCGTGGCCGGGTTGAGGAACTTGTTCGAGTGCCACGCAGTGGCGAGCGGGCCGGTCTCGGCCTCGCCATCGCCGACCACGCAGGCGACGATCAGTTCGGGGTTGTCGAACGCGGCCCCGAACGCGTGAGCGAGCGAGTACCCCAGTTCGCCGCCTTCGTGAATGGAGCCCGGCGTTTCCGGCGCGGCGTGGCTGGGCACCCCGCCGGGGAAGGAGAACTGCTTGAACAGCCGCCGCATCCCCTCAGCATCACGGCTGATATTCGGGTAGAGCTCGCTGTATGTGCCCTCGAGGTAGGTGTTGGCGACCATCGCCGGGCCGCCGTGCCCGGGCCCGCAAATGTAGATCATGTCGAGGTCCCGCTGCCTGATCACCCGGTTGAGATGCACATAGATGAAGTTGAGCCCCGGCGTTGTGCCCCAGTGGCCGAGCAGGCGTGGTTTGATGTGAGCGATATCGAGCGGCTCGCGCAGCAATGGATTGTCATAAAGATAGATCTGCCCTACGGACAGATAATTGGCGGCCCGCCAGTAGGCGTTCATCTTGCGCAGATCGTCGGGGCTTAAGGGTTCGGCTGGATGCAGATCTTCTTTGCCATTCGAGGCCATCGTATTACTCCTCGGAGTTCTGATGCTGGTCCGATGTGCGAGCCAGCAGTTGGGCGTTGATGGCAACGATGACAGTCGACGCGGACATGATGATTGCTCCGACCGCAGGAGCCATGATGATCCCGGCCCAATAGAGGGCCCCGGCCGCCAGGGGGATGGCCACGACGTTATATCCGGTCGCCCAAAACAGGTTCT
>PWKM01000116.1 GCA_003559755.1 Planctomycetota bacterium | reverse complement strand
TGTTCGGGGTTGGCGGACCCGATGCCGTGGTATCGCTTGAGGCAGTTTTCGAGGCCGAGCGCGTCGTACACGTCGTCCTCGATCTTGGGGCACACCTCCTGGAACTCGCCGAGGGTGAGTTCGGAGAGCGGTTTGCCCTGGTCGAGGCACCGGGTGACCAGCCGGCCGACGTAGTGGTGTGCGTCTCGGAAGGGGACGCTTTTCATCACCAGGTATTCGGCCAGCGAGGTGGCGTCGATGGGGTCGTGCCGGGCGATCTCGGTGATCCGGTCGGTGTTGAACGTGGTGTGTGCGACGAGCGGGACGAGCGCTTCGAGAGCGAACCCGATGGTGTCGGCGGCGTCGAAGACCGCTTCCTTGTCCTCCTGCAGGTCGCGGTTGTAGGACATGGGCAGGCCCTTCATCACGGTGAGCATCTGGGTGAGGTCGCCGAACACGCGGCCGGTCTTGCCCCGGATGAGTTCGAGCGGATCGGGGTTCTTCTTCTGGGGGAGGATGCTGCTGCCGGTGCAGAACGCCTCGTCGATGTCGATGAAGTTGAACTCGGGCGCGGCCCACCAGGTCCACTCCTCGGCGAGCCGGGAGAGGTGGGTCATGAGGATGCTGAGCGTGGTGAGGAACTCCATGCAGAAGTCGCGGTTGCTGACCGCGTCCAAGCTGTTGTGGGAGAGGGTGTCGAACCCGAGCAGCCGGGCGGTGAACTCGCGGTCGACCGGGATGGAGGTCCCGGCGCCCGCCCCGGCGCCGAGCGGGAGCTCGTTCACCCGGGAGTAGCAGCCGAGCAGCCGTTCGCTGTCGCGTTCGAGCATCTCCATGTAGGCGAGCAGGTAGTGTGCGAGCGGGATGGGCTGTGCGTGCTGGAGGTGCGAGACGGCGGCCATGGGGACCTCGACGGTCTGCTCGGCGTGTTCGAGGATTTCTTCCTGGAGCCGCCCGACGAGTTCCTCGATGTAGATGATCTCGTCTCGCATCCACAGCCGGAGGTCGAGCGCGATCTGGTCGTTCCGGCTGCGCCCGGTGTGCAGTTTTTTCGCCACGTCGCCGATCTTCTCGGTGAGTCCGAGTTCGATGGCGGTGTGGATGTCTTCCTGCTCGATTCGGAACTGGAAGGCGCCTTCTCGGATTTCGCGGCCGATGGCCCGGAGCCCTTCCTCGATTTTGGTCTTCTCCTCGTCCGACAGGATGCCGATCCGGGCGAGCATCTCTGCGTGTGCGATGCTGCCCTCGATGTCGTGGTGGTAGAGGCGCCGGTCGAACGAGAGCGATTCGGTGAGCCGTTCGACGGCGGGGTGGGTCCGTTTCTGGAAGCGTCCGCCCCACAGTTTGGTCGGCTCGCCGGTCTCTTTGGCCGGCTGGGCGGTGGGGCCTGCGCTCTCGGGCGGAGGCGGCGTCTTCTGTGTTTTGGCCATTTGGAGTTCTCCTTTGCGTATCACTCTGGTTGTGGGCTCGCGGTGTCCTCGTGCGTCAGGGTGAGGAAGATGTCTTCGAGCCGTGCATTAGTATGGCCGCGGGCGAGCAATTCGTCAACCGTCCCCTCTGCGATGAGCGAGCCGCGATGTATGATCCCGGCCCGGTCGGCCACTTCCTCGGCGATGGACAGGGTGTGTGTGGACATGAACACGGAGACGCCGTCGTCGGCCATTTCTCGCAGGACGTCCTTGACCAGCCGGGCGCTGCGGGGGTCGAGCCCGACCATCGGTTCGTCGACGACCAGGACGCTGGGGCTGTGGAGCATGGCGGCGGCGAGCACGACGCGCTGTTTCATCCCGTGGGAGTATCCTTCCGACAGGTCGTCGATGTAGCCGGTGATTCCGAACCGCCGGCTGAGCTCGTCGATCCGCGTCCGGCACAGGTCGGGGGCCATCCCGTACATGTCTCCGACGAACGCGAGGAATTCTCGGGCCGAGAGCTTGTCGTAGAGGAAGGGCTGGTCGGGCACGTAGCTGATGGCCTGTCGGGCTTCCATCCCCTCGGCCTGTACGTCGAACCCCTCGACCTTGATGGTCCCCTGGGTGGGCCGGAGCAGTCCGGTAATCATTTTGATGGTGGTCGTTTTTCCCGCCCCGTTCGGGCCGAGGAAGGCGTAGACTTCGCCGTCGTGGACGGTGAGGGAGAGGTCATCGACGGCGACTTTTTTGCCGAATCGCTTGGTCACGTGATCGATTTCGATCGGCATGCGCCGCCTCCCGATGCGCCCGGCCTGGGTTACATGGTCTCCGGGATATGCACCCCCAGCAGGTGGAGCGCGTTCGCGAGTACGACTCGGACGGCGCTCACCAACTGCAGGCGGGCCTGGGTCAGCGCCCGGTCGTCGCCGATGACCACGCAGTGGGTGTAGTAGTTATGGAACTCGGCCGCCAGCTCGCTCAGGTAATTGGTCAGGCGATGCGGTTCGAGCTCCGTGCCCGCTTTTTCGAGCACGGACTGGAACCGGGCCAGCTTCTTCACCAGGCCGATGTCGCGGTCTTCCAGCTCCCCGAGGTGTGTCGAGTCTCCGTTGGTATATACCCCCCGGCTCATCTCGGCCGGGTCGATCAGGCCTTGCTCCTGTGCCTTTCGGATGATGCTGGCGATTCGTGCGTGGGCGTACTGGATGTAGTACACCGGGTTGTCGAGCGATTCCTGCTTGACCAGTTCGAGGTCGAAGTCGAGGTGGCTGTCGGGCTTTTGCGTGAGGAAGATGAACCGGGCGACATCGACGCCGACCTCCTCGATGACCTCGTCGAGGGAGATGATTTTCCCCGCCCGCGTCGACATTTTGATCTTCTCGCCGTCCCGGATGATGGTGCAATGCTGCACGGTGAGGAACCGGACCGTCTCCACCGGGTGGCCCAGGGCTTTCATCGCCGACTGCATGGTGATGGTGTGGCCGTGGTGGTCCGGGCCGAACATATCGACGACGAGCTCGAACCCGCGGGTGAACTTGTCCTCGTGGTAGGCGATGTCCGACAGGCGGTATGCCCAGGTGCCGTCGCTTTTGACCAGGACGCGGTCCTTCTCGTCCCCATAGTTGCCGGTCTTCATCCACACGGCGCCGTCTTTCTCGTAGGTCAGGCCCATGTCGTGCATGCGTTCGAGCAGGCGCTCGACGTGGCCCTCGGCCTCGAACGCGCGCTGGCTGAACACGGTGTGGTGCTGGATGCCGAACCGTTTGAAATCGGCGATAATGCCGGCAAGGATTCGGTCGGAGGCCAGCCGGCCGAGCTCGACGACCGCCTGTTCGGGCGGCATGTCGGCGTACTTGCGCCCTTCTTTGGCCGCGATATCGGCGCCGAGCTCCCGGATGTCCTCGCCCTGGTAGCCGTCGGCCGGGAACTCGCGCGACCGCTCGCCGAGCGCGTGGAGGTATCGGACATAGACCGACTCGCCCAGCTTGCCGATCTGGTTGCCGCAGTCGTTGACCCAGTACTCGGTGGACACGTCGAATCCGGTCTGGGTCATGATGTTGGCGAGCACGTCGCCCAGGGCCGCCTGCCGTCCGTGGGCCACGGAGAGCGGGCCGGTGGGGTTCGCCGAGGCGAACTCCAGTTGCACCTTCCGCCGCTGCCCGATCTTCGACCGGCCGTAGCGGGGGCCTTTCGCCAAAATCGTGCGGATGAGCCCTTCCCAGAAATGGCGGGTGAGATAGATGTTAATGAACCCCGGGCCGGCCACTTCGACCCGGTCGACGAATTCGTCGAGTTCGCCCGATTTCTCGCGGATCACTCCCGCGATCCGTTCGGCCAGTTCACGCGGGTTCCCGCCGATCCGCTTGGCCAGCGGCATGGCGATGGGGGTGACCAGGTCGCCCCGGTCTCCACGCCCGAACTCGACGAGGGGCAGCTCGTCGAGCACGGTCTGGTCCACGTCGGGCAGGGCGGCCCGGATGGCGTTGCTAACGTCTTGGCGGACGGGCACGGTTGTTTGCCTTCTCTTCGTTATTCGGGGTCCCAGGCCACTCTCGGGGCGTCGCCCCAGAGCAGCTCGAGGTCGTAGTAGCCGCGTGCGTCGGGCAGGAACAGGTGGGCGACCACCTCGCCGAGGTCGATGAGAATCCAGGAGGAGTCCTCTTCGCCCTCGCTGTGGGCCTTGCCCGGTACGCAGCGTCCCAGTTCATCTGTCAGCCGGGCGGCGATGGCCCGGAGCTGGCGACGGGTATCGCCGGTACAGATCACAAAATAATCGGTGATGTCGGAGAGTCCCCGAACATCAAGGATCGTGATGTCCGACGCCCGCAACTCATCGGCAAGCCGAGCGCTACGTTTCGCAAGCTGACGAGGTTCTATGGAGCGTCTCCGACGTTGGGTTTGACGATTCGATTCAGTTCAGACGACTTGAAAATCATTCTACTTCCGCCCGCGCGGGGTGTCAAGCCGCCCGACCGCTGCGAACGGGGCGACCGAGTTGACCGGCCGGAATACCGCCGGTAGAATCATACGAAAGGGCCGGATATATAATGATATACGTGGGAACCTCGGGATACAGCTATGACGACTGGGTGGGAGCATGGTACCCGCCGGGAACGACCAGGCAGGACATGCTGGGGGTATACGCGACCCGGTTCCACACCACGGAGCTGAATTTCACCTATTACCGGCTGCCGACGGCACGGACCATCGAGGGCATCTGCCGCAAGCTGCCCGCCCACTTTCGCCTGTTTGTGAAAGCGAACGCGGAGACCACGCACAAGCGGAACCGGGACGCGGCCGAGGCGTTCAAACAGGGCATCGAACCCGCCCGCCGGGCGGGGATGCTGTACGGCGTCCTCGCCCAGTTCCCGTACCGGTTCCGGAACACGGGGCCGAACCGGGACTATCTGCGGTGCCTCGCCGATGACTTCGCGGGGTACGGCCTGGTCGCCGAGTTCCGCAACCGGGGCTGGGCGAAGATGTCCACCCTCGAGCTGCTCCGCGAGCTGGGGGTGGGCCTGTGCTGTGTGGACGAGCCGTATGAGCTGGGGCTGATGCCGCCGGTGGCCGAGGCGACCGGGAAGCTCGCCTATGTCCGGTTCCACAGCCGCAACGCAGAAAAGTGGTACGCCGGGGCCAAAGAGCGCTACAATTACCAGTATGCCGAAGACGAACTGGCCGAGTGGACGCCGAGGGTCCGGAAGCTGGACGCGATAAGCGACGCGGTCTATGTGTTTTTCAACAACTGCCACGCCGGGCACGCCGCCGTCAACGCCGAGCAGTTCCGCCAGATGCTGGCGGACGCCGGGATGGCGGCCCGGTAGGACGGGTTCGGCGGAAGTGACGGCGGGCAACCCCGCCCGATATGAGGATTGCCGTGTTTGACGAGGTAACGCGCGACAACATCGACCGGCACGTGGTCCGCGAGTTCGGGCGGCCGAAGTGGTGCGACGCACGCGTGAAGCTGGTCGAGCGGGACGGCCGCCGAGCCATCCTCAAGGACGTGAACGACCGGCCCGCCGTGTTCCGCTTTACCCTCGGCCGATGCCTGATCCGCAGGGAGTTCAGGATTTACGAACGGCTCGAGGGGATCGAGGGGGTTCCCGACGCCTACCGGCGCCTGGACAGGGACGGCTTCCTCATCGAATATATCGACGGCACCGCGGTCACACGCAAGGAACTGGAGCGCGGCCAGGACGTGGACGAGTCCTACTACCGGCGGTGCGCCGAGCTGCTGGAGGTGATTCACGCCCGGGGGATCGTCCACCTCGACCTGCGCAACGGCAAGAACTTCATCCTGGGCGAGGACGGGCGGCCCCACATCGTGGATTTCGCGTCGGCCCTGTACTTCCCGCGATGGGTGCCGGGCCGACGCCGGATCGTCCGGCTGCTCGGGGCGTTCGACCGGGCCGGGCTGCTCAAGGCGAAACAGAAACTGACGCCGGAACTGCTGGCGGAAGGCGAGCGCGAGTGGCTGGCGCGGTTCGAACGGACCCGGGGCATCCTGTTCCCGCACGTCCCCATCCTGAAGATGCTCCGCCAACGCCGCCGAAGGCGGGCTAAGGAAGCCCGGCGACAGGCCGGCGACGGCCCGGCCTGACCCGCCCGCTGACCGGCCGACGTTACGATGTGTTGGAACCGCAGATGAACGCAGATGGACGCAGATAAGCGTGGAAGGGCGCGGATGGATAATGATAGAGAAGAGCTGGATGCATTGTCCGGGCAAGTGATCGGATGCGCGTACACAGTGAGTAACGCGCTGGGTTGCGGATTTCTTGAGAGGGTTTACGAGAACGCGCTGGCTTATGAGTTGCGCAAGCAAGGACTACGGGTCGTGCACCAGCACGGCATTGAGGTTCATTACGACGGAATCGTTGTGGGTGAATACGCGGCCGACCTTTTGGTTGAGGACGTGTTGCTGGTAGAACTGAAGGCGCTCAAGGTACTGAACGAGGTCCATCTTGCCCAATGCCTGAACTATCTGAAGGCAACGGGCCTACGGACGTGTCTGCTGCTTAACTTCGGTGCGCCGCGAGTCGAGGTGAAACGGGTGGTAAACAACTATTAGCGCCCTTCTGCTTCCATCCCCGTTTATCTGCGTTCATCTGCGGTTCCCAATCGTCTTTACATCAGGCCGTCCCTGGCGCTCCTCCGGAAATGCCCTGCCGTCGTCCAACTGTGACTGTTTGTAATTGCAGCCCCTTGGTCGGGCTGTCAACATCGGATTTCGGCCCCGGAAATTGCTCCGCTCTTGCTCGTTCCGTATAATGGGATAGGTAGCGACCACGAGGACTGTGAGGACGTGATGGCGACAGGGCGGACGCTTCTGGCGAAACTATACGCGGGATTGCCCAGGCCGGCCCAGATGAAGATCGCTCGGGCTTACGCCGGCCGCAAGGAACGTCGGCTG
>PWKM01000267.1 GCA_003559755.1 Planctomycetota bacterium | reverse complement strand
TCGAGTTTGAAGACCTCGAGCGTTTCGAGGTAGGCCTCGTGATCGACCATGCTGCCCATCATCGTCCCGGCGTTGCAGCCGATTGAGCGGTATCGTCCGATCGCCTTGCTCGCTTTCTCGGGGGTATCGTAGAACGGATGGAAGAAGTTCCACATGTTCACGTAATAATCGTCGCGTGGTACCGGTCTCATCATCTGCCTCCTCTTGCCAACGAATCCCGATCGCGGCGTATTCCGGTCCGGCGGTCCGAGCCGGGGGCCGGCCTGGTTCCATTCCAGCGATCACTGTCGCCCGTTCGCCCTGTCCGACGGGGCACAGGGCCGGGAACGAGTACATCGTATCAGGCCCTGCAGAAAAGTCCACTGTCACACGATTCGGCGAAGGGTTCCGGGGGCACGGCTCGGTCAGGGGAGCGGCGGAGTGCCTGCCCGTTTCCGCTGTCAGCGATGTTGAAGCTTGACTTTCGGCGACTCGGTGTCTATCATCAAGGCATACGGTTAAATGGAACGTGACGGTCGCCTATGGCGTCGTTTTATCGATATCGAATACGTTTTAGCAAGAGGAGGGTACTGAGGTTCATATCGCACCGGGACCTGATGGACGCGTTTGCCCGGTCGTTTCGGCGGGCGGGGCTCCCGGTCAGGATGTCGCAGGGATTTCATCCCAGGCCAAGATTCTCGCTGCCTGTTCCGCTGGCCCTCGGAATCGAGGGGCTGGACGAAGTACTGGAAATTGACCTGAATTGCCCGCTGGACGCGGACGTGCTGGTCGAGAAACTGGGACAGGCCACCCCGGACGGAATTGACATTCTCAGCGCGAGACCGCTCGAGCCGGGACAGAAAGCGCGACCCCACAGCACGACGTACCGCGTATACCAGAAGATCGACCCCCAGGCGGTGGACCGCCTGCTCGCCGGCGTGGAGTGCCGGGTCAAGAGACGCGACGGGAAGGAAGTTGACATTCGACCTTTCATCAAGCACGTATCCCCGTGTGACCGGGGCTGTGAGTTTGAACTCCTGGTAACGAGCGCCGGAACGGCGAAGCCCCGCGAGGTCGTGGATGAACTCCTCGGGGAGGATGCCGATCCGCCCCCGCCGATGACGCGTACCGCGGTGAACCTCGAACCCTCCCCGAACAAAGAGCTTTCGGGGACATAATGTCCGGCCGCACCGGCCAAGTCAGCACGACCGCCATCCCCCGGACGCTCGCTGAATAGAGCGAGGAGAACCGTGGAAAAACGCATGCTCATCAACGTCTCGGAGGGCGAAGAATATCGGATCGCTGTGGTGGAGAACGGGGAACTGGAAGAGCTTTACCTGGAACGAACCCAGGCAGAACGACACGTGGGTGACATCTGCCTGGGCCGAGTCCAGAACGTCGAATCGAGCATTCAGGCGGCGTTCGTCGAGATCGGCACCCGGAGGAACGGGTTCCTCCACGTCTCGGACATCCGGCCCGACATCCGCGATATCCCGCCGAAACAAACCCCGTCGGACAGCCGCGACAAGACCGAGCGAAAGCCCATCCGCGAACTGCTCAAACCGGGCGATAAGGTGCTGGTCCAGGTCACCCGCGAGGGGATCGACGAAAAAGGGCCGAGCTTGACCAGCTACATCAGCTTGCCGGGGAAATACCTGGTGATGATGCCCGGGCTGTCTCATCACGGGGTGTCGCGGAAAATCCGCAGCAAATCGCCGCGGCAAGAACTGCGAAAGCTGCTCAAGACGCTCGACCTCCCCAATGACGCCGGCTTCATCGTCCGGACCGCCGGCGAAAACCGCACGAAACGGGACTTCGAGCGCGACCTGAAATATCTCAGGCGGCTGTGGGACGCGGTCTGCACCAAGCTCAAGAGCGCCCGTGCCCCGGTGATCGTCTATCAGGAATCCGACCTGATCATCCGCTGCATCCGCGACCTGTTCACGTTCGACACCGACGAGATCATCGTCGACAACGAAGAGGTATCGCGGAAGGTGTGCGGCTTCCTGTCGATCATCGCCCCGTCATACAAGGAGAGAGTCCGGCTCTATCAGGGCAAGATGCCGCTGTTTCATCGGTTCAACATCGCCGAGGCGATCGAGCAGGTGTACAGCCGGCTGGTGCCTCTGCCTTCCGGCGGGTCCATCGTCATCGAGCAGACCGAGGCCCTGGTCGCCATCGACGTCAACTCGGGCTCGTACACCGAGGAGTCCGACGCAGAGACCACCGCCTACCGAACCAATATGGAGGCGGCGGTAGAGGTCGCCCGCCAACTGCGGCTGCGAGACCTCGGCGGGGTCATCGTCATCGACTTCATCGATATGGACCAGGCAAAACACCGCCGGGACGTGGAGAAGACGCTCCAGAACGCCATGCGGCGCGACCGGGCCCGGTCCCGTGTCCTCCGCACGTCCAAATTCGGGCTGATCCAGATCACCCGCCAGCGGATGCGGACGAGCGTGGCGCGGGCCGTGTTCGAGCCGTGCCCCACCTGCCACGGGCGAGGCCGGGTGAGGAACTTCGAGAGCTTGACCCTCGACCTGATGCGCGACATCCGGCGGGCGCTCCCCCGCAAGGACATCCGGGCCGTGGAGTGCCGGCTCCATCCGAAGGTCGCGCTCCACGTCCTGAACGAGAAACGCGACCGCCTGGTCGAGCTGGAGACCCGGTGGAACAAGAAAATCAGCGTGAAGACGGATGACGCGGTGAGCATCGAGGACGTCCGCGTCGTGGGAATCAACGGAAACCGAACCATCACTGTTTCATAGGAGAAGACAATGTACGCAATTATCGCAACAGGCGGCAAGCAGTATAAGGTCCAGCCGGGACAGGTCATCGACGTCGAAAAGGTGGACGACGCCGACGGCAAGGTCGTGTTCGACGAGGTGCTGCTGTGCTCCACCGACGACGACGTCAAGGTGGGTTCCCCCACTGTGGAAGGCGCCCGGGTCACCGGCGAGCTCATCGACCAGATCAAAGGCGACAAGGTGCGGGTGTTCAAGAAACGCCGCCGAAAAGACTCGCAGACATCGCGCGGCCACCGCCAGGTATTGTCCCGCGTCCGTATTGACGAAATACAGCCGGGCTGATAAACTAAGGGTCTGTACCACGCAAACCCGATTGCTGAGGACTTTCAAATGGCACACAAAAAAGGACAAGGCGCCACACGGAACGGGCGCGACAGCAACCCCCAACACCGGGGCCTGAAAGCATACGGCGGCCAGACGGTCAAAGCGGGCGCCATTATCGTGCGGCAGTGCGGGACCAAGTTCCGACCCGGCCAGAACGTCGGACTGGGCAAGGACTACACCCTGTTCGCCAAGACCGCCGGGACGGTCGTCTTCGACCCCGGCCGCCGCGTGAGCGTGGTGACCGACTAGACGACCGCTGGACTGTACCACTGGGGCCTCCGCACGGAGGCCCTTTCTTTTGGGGCACCGCGAGCGCGAGAACCTGTGTTCCTGGACCGGGCCACCATCAATGTCAAGGCGGGAGACGGCGGCTCCGGGTGCGTCAGCTTCCGACGCGAAAAATACGTGCCGAAAGGCGGGCCGGACGGCGGAGACGGCGGCAAGGGCGGTGACGTCGTGCTCGTCGGCTCGGGAGAGGCAGCCACTCTGCTCGATTTCAACCGCCGGCCGGAGTACGCCGCAGGCGACGGACGACCGGGCAGCGGCAGCAACCGCACCGGCAAAGACGGCGACGACCTGGTCCTGCATATCCCGCTCGGCACGGCCGTCTTCGACGAACACACCGGCCTCCAATTGAAGGACATCACCGAGGACGGCCAGGCAGTCACGGTCGCCCGGGGAGGCCGGGGCGGGAAGGGGAACGCCCGGTTCAAGTCCGCCACAAACCAGACCCCCCGGACCGCCGAGAAGGGCGAGGAAGGGCAGGCCCGCGCACTGCGGCTCGAGCTGCGCCTCATCGCCGACATCGGGCTGGTCGGCCTCCCCAACGCCGGCAAATCGACCCTGCTCGGCAAGGTCTCGGCAGCCCGCCCGAAAGTCTCGCCCCATCCGTTCACCACGCTCGCACCCAACCTCGGGATCGTCGATCTGGATGTCGTCACGCGGATGGTCATCGCCGATATGCCGGGGCTGATCGAGGGGGCGCACGCCGGCAAGGGGCTGGGCGATGAGTTCCTCAGGCACATCGAGCGGACCAGGGCGCTCCTCTACCTGGTGGACGTCTCGCCGGCCGCCGAGACGGACCCGGTGGATGCGTTCGAGACCCTCCGGGAAGAAATCCGGCTGTACAGCTCGGCACTCGCCGAACGGCCCTACCTCGTCGCCGCCAACAAGACCGACGTCGAAGGGGCTGAACAGGGGGCGAACCGACTGGAGCAGCACGTCGGCACCGACGTGCCGCGCGTCTCGGCACTCACCGGCCGGGGGATGAACTCGTTGATGTGGCGGGTCAAGGAACTGCTCGACCGGGTGGACGCGGGCCAAATCTAGCCCGCACTTCGCAGCGCTCCACGGGAAAGGCACGCCGAATTGTCCGGGTCAGCGGATGCCCCGGCCCGATTCGCCCCTCGCCCTACCTCAGCTTGAGCATAGCGAGTGCCAGTGCAGCGAAAGCCGCCGACAGCATCCACAGCCGGGCCGTCACCTTGCTCTCGCTCACCCCGCGGTGCAGCCAGGTCGAGTGGAACGGAGCCCGGAAGAGGATGCGCCGGCCCAGGAGCTTCAGCCCGATATAGTCCTGTATGAACGACGATCCGGCCTCGATCATGAACACACCGCCGGCGATGATGAACACGAACTCCTGGCGGATGAGGACCGCCGCCGCGCCCAGCATCGCGCCCAGGCCCATCGCTCCCACGTCGCCCATCATCACCGTGGCGGGGAACGCGTTGAACCACAGGAACCCCACCAGCGCCCCGGCCGCCGCACAACAGAGGACCGCCAGCTCGCCGGCCCCGGCCAGATGGTGATTCACCACCTCGCCTGCCGCGTCCGCGTTCGGGAAGAAGTGCAGGTACTGGGCAAGGTCGATCCGTCCGACCACATAGGCGAAGACGGCGAGCACGAGGAACACCAGCACCGAGGGGACGGTCGCCAGCCCGTCCATCCCGTCGGTCAGGTTCACCGCGTTGGTGGCGAGGATCATGAACACCGTGATGACCAGGGCGTTGGCCCAGCCCAGGTACAGGCCGAACTTGTCGCCGGGCAGGTATTGTGCCCAGCGTGCGTGGGCCGGAGCGATGGGGGACAGCCCGTCGACGAGCACGACTGCCGCCAGGGCCAGCCCCAGTGCAGTCTGGGCGGCGTACTTCGCCCGGCGCGACAGGCCCCGGTCGCTGGCCCCGCCCCGCAGTTTCGCCAGGTCGTCGATCAGCCCGAGCAGCCCGCCGGCCAGCCCGGCCGCCAGCGCCACAGGCACGAACCCGACCCGCGGGTCACACCAGAGCAGGGCCGAGAGGACGATCGCGGGCAGGATGACCAGCCCGCCCATGGTGGGGACGGTCGATTTGCGGGCGGCGTCGAGCTCGCTGTAGTGGCGAGTCGGCTCGCCCACTCCGCGCCGGCGCATCAGCCGGATGAACCACGGCATCACCACGTACAACAGGACGAACGCCGTGCCCGCGCCGCACAACGCCCGGAACGTCTGTGACCGTAACAGCCGGAGGAACCGCAGCGGCCCGGTCGGCCGGTAGAACCACTCGTATAACAGGTAGAACACGGTCCGTCCCTTCGTTTTGTCGGGCGGTCACGCCCGCGGCTTGAGCCACCCCTCTTGCAGGTGAAAATACCGTTTCCGAAGCAGTTCCGGCGATGGGAACGGGCGGCCCTCTTGGGTCAGTGCCGCCAGCTCGAGCATTCGGTCGCGAAACACCGACCGGGTCGCCGCGCCCTCGGCGAGCAGGTCGAGCCGGCGGACGACCTCGGCCGCCTCCCTGGCGAACTCCGGCCGGCGAGCGCCCATCTCGAGCAGGGCGACGGCAGCCTGGTGCCGGACCAGCCACGGCCCGCCGTTTGCCAGCTCGGCCAGCCGGTCGAAACCCGCCCGGCTGACGGCCAGCCGGCCGAGTGCCTCGGCCAGCCCCGCCTTTGTCTCCTGGTTCCGCTCACCCTCGAGAGCCGCCAGCAGGTCCGCCTCCAGCTCGGGCGAGGCGTCCGCCGCCCGGGCCAGCGCCCGGGCGGCCTCGGCCCGCGTCTCCCAGTAGGGGTCGCCCAGGGCCTGCCGGAGCGCGGGGATCGCCCGCTCGGGGTCGATCTCGACGGTCGGGATTCGCTCGGCGCAGTTCCGCCGGATGATCGGGGCCTCGGACCGGTCTGCCAGTTTGTCGAGCAGAACGTCGTACAGTTCCTCGCACCGGGTCCGTGCGATGATCTTGATCCCGCAGTTTCGGACCAGCCAGGCGTCGCTTTGCAGGAACCCGCGGATGCGGTCCGCCACCCCGTCCGTCGCCTCGGTGACCGACCGCAGCATCCGGTTGGCCTCGGCCTGTTCGGCCCGATGTCGGCGGGGGTGCAGCAGCGCCCGGATATTCCTCAGGATCAAGCTCATTCGGGCGGCCCCACGTCGAATTGTTCGGCGAACCGGATTCGCTCGAGGATGGGCGGGTGGCTGAACAGCAGCAGCTTTGCCAGCTTGTTCGGCCGGACATCGGCCAGGTTGAGCGACGCGAGCTTCTTCATCGCCCCGATGAACGCCGCCCGGTCGCCCGTCGCCCGCAGAGCGTAGGCGTCGCTCGCCCGCTCGCGACGGCGGCTGTACCACTTCTCGACCGGCATAATGAGGAACTGGATGACCGCCAGCACGGCGAGCAGCAGGGGCATCGTCTCGGGGTTGGCCACCTGGTTCTCGATCTGGCCGACCATCACCGGCT
>PWKM01000191.1 GCA_003559755.1 Planctomycetota bacterium | reverse complement strand
TGTTCGTCCAGCATCTCGCCGAATCGGCGGCTGTCGATCTCGTCGCTCTCCAGCATCTTCCGCGCCTCCTGGCACAGGTCGCGGTTGATTACGTTGGCCCGGAGCTTTTCGGCCATCTCGGCGGGCAGGTCGGGCAGCTCGTCGAGGATGGCTTGGGTGGGGGTGGTTTTGAGCGAGAAGTTCGGGATTCGCTTCCCCAGCTCGGCGATGCCCGCCTCGAGCGCCTCCCGCGATGCCCGGAGAGTGCCCTTCGTGTCCTTGTTCTCCATCGTGTCGCCCAGCACGAAGCCGCGCACCTCGGTGTCGATCCGGTGGACCTCGACGTCGATGAGGTTGAGGCAGTCGATGTAGAGCAGCCCGCCGATGGCGGTGGTGTAGTGGTCCATGGTACCGCCCGGCTCGTCGAATTCGAGCACCTCGGCCTGGTGGGCGAGGCGGGCGACCGCGGCGGGGTCTTTGGCCGTCGGATTGCCGGCGAGCTCGAGCAGCATCTGGACCCAGCCCACGCACATCGCCGACGAGCTAGATACCCCGGCGTTGACCGGGATGGTGCTGGTGAACAGGAAGTCGTAGCCCCGGTCGAACGACAGCCCGTGCTGCTTCAGCACGTTCACCCCGGCGGGCAGGTAGTCCCGCTCGACGCGATAGCTGAGCGTCTCGGACGGGACGAACTCGTCGGTCTCGCCGAGGTCGGGCATGTGGATGACGAACCGGTTGTCGCCACGCGGCCACGCCTTCATTGTGAACCGGAGGTCGATGGCCATCGCGATGACGCTCAGACCGAGAAAATCCTGGTGCTCGCCGTGCAGACAAATCCGGCCCGGCACCGAAACCCGGATACATTCGTCGCTGCGTTCTGTCAAATCTTTCATCGGTTCTCCTGGACTCGATCGGACCGGCGAAGTCTAACAACTCGACCCCAGCCCGTCAAGACGACCCAAGGTCGGCACCGGGTTGCCTGCGGATTGAACGGGCGATACACTGATGGCACGTCGGGCGGTCGGTCTGGCTGCACCCGACCGATAGAACCTGTTACCGGAGGGAATGCGGATGACGCTCGAGATTTTCAACGGCTATGCCGGATCGAACCCACAGGCGGGCGACCGGGTCGAGCAAACAGATGACCGGTCCTTCGTGGTCCGGCCGGAGAGCGAGGACGGCGACTCGAACTACAAGTTCGCCTTCGACGTGACCGCGCGCAATAAGAGCGACCGGCCCCAGGCGCTCTCCCTCACCGTCGATTGGCAGGAGCCGCCCGAAGTGGGGACGACCTACATGGATGACCGGCGTTCGATCTTCGTGATCGGCGAGTCGGTCTTCGACGAGGTAAGCGGACGGCTCGACGGCGACCGGGCCCGCTTCGAACTCGACATCCCGCCCGGCGAGGTGCGCATCTGCCTCCATCCTCCGTTCGGGACGGACGAACTGGACGCCTTCTTCACGGGCATATCCGCGCTGCCCGGCGCCCGGCGGACCATATACGGCCGCACCGCCGAGGGCCGCGTCCTGGAGGCGGGCTGGCTTCCCGCCGAGGAGCGGGCCGAACGGTGCGTCCTCGCCATCGGCCGCATCCACCCCTACGAGACGGCCGGCTCGTATTTCATCGCGGGGATCGCCGACCTGCTGGCGACGGGAGAGGCAAGGCCCCTCCGTCGGAATACCAGTTTCCTGCTGGCCCCGATGGTCAATCCGGACGGCGTCGCACACGGCCTGTGCAAGCGGACGACGACCGGGGCCGAGCTGAGCACCGAGGGGATTTCGAGCAGCGATCCCGCCGCGTCGGCGCTCAACGGGCTGGTCTGTGGGGTGGCCGCCGCGTCGCCGCACGCGGCGCTCATCGACGCCCACGGCTGGATGATCGAGGAGGACGGGCCGATCTTCTACAGCCCCGACGTGCGCGAGGGCACACTGGGCCGACTGGACCGCCGGCTGTTCCCGAACGGGCTGCGTGTGTCCGATTACAGCGACCGGCCGGCCGATCCCGAGACGACCGACCTCCGCCGCTACGCCGTCGAGCAGCTCGGGATGTCGGTCCTGGTCACGTCGCATCCGTGGTTCGGGCGCCGGCCGGATGATATGCGCAAGGTCGGTGCGAACCTGACCGCTGCTTTCCTGGGTGCGCTCGGCTGAGTGCGGGGCGGGGGGGCGCTGCGTTACGGGTCGAGGTTCTCCAGCTCGCCCGTCTCGAAGTCGATCCGCCGGTAGAAACAGTCCCTCGGCTCGCCCGCCCGGTTCTTCGTGTGGCAGATGCCGCCGGCCCGCGGCCGGACGACGTAGAGCAGCGAGTTCTGCTCGCAGTTGACCCGGGCCTCGACCAGGTCGAACGTGTGCCCCGAGGTCGCCCCCTTGACCCACAGCTCGTTCCGCGACGTGCTCCAGAAGGTCGCGGTCCGCGTCTCGATGGAATGCCGCAGGGCCCGCTCGTTGGCATACGCTATCAGGATGACCTCGCGGGTGTCGGCGTTCTGGACGGCGACCGGGACCACGTCGGCCTCCCGGGCGGCGACTTTCTTCAGCTTGCCGAAATCGAGCATCAGCTTCCGGCTCTCTTCTAACTCGTTCACGTTCTCCTCTCCATTCAGTAGGGGCGGGATTCTACTATGCGGCGGGCCGGCGGGCAAGCCCGGCCCCAGTTTTGACCGGAAACCCCGTCCCGCATACAATAGGAGGGTGAACTGGAACCGCGAGCACAAACGGGCGCTGGGTGCGAAACTGGCCGCGATCAAGCCGTTCGACCCCTACCACTCGCCACTGTGCACCTGCCCGCCGAAGCTGACACTGAACGTCTATACCGGCTGCGGCACCGAGTGTGTGTACTGCTACACGAGCTCGTATGCCTACGGTCGATGGGGGCGGACGGCCGGGACGTGGGGGCCGCGCGTGGACGTAGTGCGGAAGGTCGTGCGGGACATCGAGCGGATCGCCCGCGAGCCCGCCCTGGCCGAGCTGCGCGGGCTGCCCGTCGTGCTCTCGCTCTCGTCCGACCCGTACCCCGACTCGCCGGGGATCGCGGAGTCGGAGCTGGGGCTGACCCGCCGGTGTCTCGAACTCCTCGCCGGGGCCGGGTTCCCCCTGCTCGTGCAGACCAAGTCGGACCTGGTGGTCCGCGACCTCGATGTGCTGCCCGTGGGCCGGTCCGTCGTGGGCATGACCATCACCACCGCCGACAAGACAGTGGCCGCCCGGCTCGAGCCCTATTGTCCCCCGCCCGACAGGCGGCTCGCCGCGCTGGCGGAGGCGGCGAAGCTCGGCCATCGCACCGTCTGCCGGATCGATCCGCTGGTGCCCGGTGTGAACGACGCCGAGCGTCCGGTGGCGGAGCTGGTGGCGATGCTTGCGGACGCCGGGGTGAATCATGTAGTATCTAGCACGTTCAAGGCCCGGGCCGACAGTGCCGCCCGGCTCGCCCGGGAGTTCCCCGAGGCGGCGGCCGATGCGGAGCCGCTGTGGGCGGACCGGGTCGCCGGCTACCGATATCTCCACGAGCACGAACGAAGCCGGCGGATGGAGATGGTCCGGTCCCTGACCGAGCGAACAGGGATGAGCTTCTCCTGTTGCCGGGAGGGCCTGCCCGGACTGAACGCCGAGTCGTGCGACGGACAGCACCTGCTCCGCCGGCCCGAGCCGGACGGGGCGCCCGACCGCAGCAGCGGCAACACAAGGAGAGAGAACGAGGAGACGACATAGATGACGATGGCAGACGACGTGGTGGCAAACCTGCGAGGTTTCTCGAAGGCGATGTACTCGACGTGGTTCCACTACAAGCCGGCCCGGCTGCTGATCGACGCGGGCGAGGGGGTCAGCCCGTCGATGGAGAACTTCATCTTCGGGCTGGAATCGATCCTCATCTCGCACGGGCACTACGACCATATCAGCGGGATTGGGGGGATTGTGCACTCCCGGGCCGCCGCCCGCGGCGACAAGGAGAAGCCGCTCCGCATCCATTATCCGGCGGGCGACCGGATGATCGAGCTGCTCCGCGAGTACTGCGGCAAGATGGCCGGGAATATCCAGTACGAGCTCGAGTGGGAGCCGGTCTGGGCGGGCGACGAATTCGCCATCGGCCTCGACGAGGACCGGGCGCTCGTCCGGGCGTTCCCCGTCGTGCATTCCCCGCGAACGGTCAACCTCGGCTACCAGCTCTTCGAGCGGCGGACCCGGCTGAAGCCGGAGCTGGTCGGGCTGAGCCAGGACCAGATCGAAGACCGGGCACGGGAGCAGGGCCGGGACAGCGTGGTCGATGAGTACGAGCAGATCGTGCTCGCCTACTGCGGCGACTCGGCACCGGTCGACCCCGACCTGGTGCGCGGGGCCGAGGTGCTCATCCACGAGGCGACGTTCATCAAGGAGTCCGACCGCGAGAACGACACGCACAGTTCGGTCGCCGAGGCGCTCGAGGTCGCCCGACGGGCCGACGTGAACCGGCTGGTGCTCGCCCACATATCGACCCGCTATCCCAAACACCAGATCGAGGGGATGATCCGGGACATCGCGACGGGCAGCGGGTTCGACCGGCCGCTCACCATGGTGATGGGCCGGCGGTTCACCGACATCCTGGGCCCGGGCGGCGAGCCGGCGCCCCCCCGCCGAAGAGGAACAAGACGGTGAGCAAGCTGTTCGAAGAGCCCGGCCCCGACGACCAGGACCGAACGGAGCATCCCCGGCCGCTCGCCGTGCGGATGAGGCCGCGAACGCGAGATGAGTTCGTCGGGCAGGAGCACTTCTTCGCGCCGGACAAACTGCTGTGGCGGATGCTCGAGGCGGACCGCCTGATGTCGGTGCTCTTCTACGGCCCGCCCGGTACAGGGAAGACGACCCTCGCCCGAGTCATCGCCAATCACACCGAGGCCGCGTTCCACGCGATGAACGCCGCCGCCTGCGGCGTGGCCGAGGTGCGAGACGCCATCGCCCGGGCGTGGGACCGCCGGCAGATGTCCGGCCGACGGACGGTACTGTTCATCGACGAGCTGCACCGGTTCAACCGGGCGCAGCAGGACGTGCTCCTGCCCGACGTGGAAGAGGGCACCGTCCTGATGATCGGGGCGACCACCCACAACCCGTTCTTCACCATCGTGTCCCCGCTGGTCTCCCGGTCGCAGATATTCGAGTTCCGCCCGCTCACCGTGGACGAGATCAAGACGATTGTCCGGCGGGCGCTGGCCGACGCGGAGCGCGGCCTCGGCGGCCACCGGGTCGACCTGCCCGAGCCGGTGCTCGACTTCATCGCCGAGGTCTCGGACGGGGACGCCCGGCGGGCGCTGAACGCGATCGAGGTCGGCGTGCTGACCACGGAGTTGGACGAGGACGGGGTGGTGCGGTTCTCCCTCGACGTGGCCGAGGACTCGATCCAGAAGAAGGCGATCGTGTACGACCGGGACGAGGACGCCCACTACGACGCGGCCAGCGCGTTCATCAAGAGCATGAGGGGCTCGGACCCCGACGCCGCCCTCTACTGGATGGCCCGGATGCTCGAGGCGGGCGAGGACCCGCGGTTCGTCGCCCGGCGGATGGTCATCTGCGCCGCCGAGGACGTGGGCAACGCCGCCCCGCTCGCCCTGGTGCTCGCCAACGCGGCCCTCCAGGTGGCCGAGTTCGTCGGCCTGCCCGAGGCGAAAATCCCGCTCGCCCAGGCGGTCACCTACATCGCCTGCGCCCCGAAGAGCAACGCCGCCTACCTGGGGATCAGCCGGGCGGAAAAGGACGTGCAGGAGGGCCGCACCCTGCAGGTGCCCGAACACCTGCGCGACGCCCACTATCCGGGGGCCGAACGGCTGGGCCACGGGAAGGGCTACAAGTACGCCCACGAATACGAGGGCCACTTCGTCGATCAGGCATATCTGCCCGAGGACCGGCGATACTACGAACCGACCGAACAGGGGCACGAAAAAGCGATCAAGGCAAGGTTGGACGAATGGAGAAGACAGCGAAAAAAAGCCAGAAATGGCGAGTCCGAGCCGAAGCGACACGACGAATAGCCGATCTCCAGCCCGACGTTCGCGCCGGCAAGAGCCGGCTCGCCTGCGAGCAACTGCTGGGCATGCCCGAGCTCCGGGCGGCCCGGACCGTACTGGGGTACGCCGCATTGCCCGACGAGCTGGACCTGTGGCCCGCGCTACGCGCCCTGCGGGCGGAGGGCAAACGTGTCGTCCTGCCCCGCTGCGTGCCCGACGTGTACGGGCTCGAGCTGCTCGAGGTCCGCGATTTCGACCGCGAGCTGGCCCCCGGCGCCTACGGCATCCTGGAGCCGACGGACGGCATCCCGGTCGATCTCGCCGAGCTCGATGCGTTCGCCGCCCCCGGCCGAGCGTTCGACCGCCGTGGGAACCGGTTGGGACGCGGCGGAGGATACACCGATCGCATCGTGAAGCGGGAGGGGTTTCGGGCGTTCTTCTGCGGCATCGGGTTCGACTGCCAGGTGTTCCCCCAGGTGCCCACCGAGCCGCACGACGTCGCGGTCAGCTCCCTGGTCACCGAGTCAGGCGTGATCCGGCCCCGCCGCCCGGCTCAGATGCCATAGCCACAGCAGCACCGCGACGGCCGCCAGGCCGCCAAACACGGCCATCCGCCACAAGACCTCCCCGCCTGCGGCCACCGACCCGGCGGCCCAGACCGGTGAGATCAGGCCCGCCCACCGCATCGACAAGTCGCCCTCCTCCCGCAACAGGTACGCCAGAAAGGGGACGATGCCCGCCAGAAACAGTGCTGCGGGATAGTACCAGAGCTTGGCCCCGGGCAGCCGACAGCCCGCCCCTGCGGTCACCCCAAGCAGGAATACGAATGCCTGGCTCCACAGGACCTGCCCGGCCGTCACGTCGGCCGTCCGCATGGCGACCACAACAATCGGTGCCGCCAGCACAAGCAGCCCGACCAGCCGGGCCAGCAGGCCGATTGCGGCCCGGACCGGCGAATCGCCTTCCGGCTCGGCGGCCCCCCAGAATATCGGCCAAATGAGGAAGAGGAAGAAGGCCTGTGCCACGACCAGGGCGGGGAAACTGCGGCCGATTTCGACCGGCGACCGCAGCCGGCCGACCGAGAGCAGGCCCAGCACCGCCACGCAGACGGCCCCGGCGCAGCACAACAGCCATACCGCCGCCTCGGCGATTACCCGGCGACGCCCGCTGACTTCGGGGGCTTTCTCCATCGGTCCCTCGGCTCCTGGCTCATCGGCGGGCCGGCTTGTCGAACAGCGTCTGCTGTTCGGGGACCGGCTCGGCCCCGCTCCCCGGCAGGGGGATGTCCCTGCGGATGTATGTGGGGATGTCGAGGTTCTCGCCGTCGTACACGGTCGGATCACCCACCTTGAAAAACGGAGATTCGACCTCGAGAGTTCGGCGCTCTTCCTCGGACGGCTGTCCGGAGGCATCGAGCATCCCGGCGATGACCGTGACCCGGATGATGTCCGCATCGGGGACCACGGACACGCCGCAGCCGACCTCGGCCTTGGGGAAAATCTGCTGGATGACGGTCCCTGCCCGGCGCGCCTCGTCCAGGGGCATCTCGCCGTCGCCCACCACGTGGGCGAGCACCTTGCGAGCCGTCGCCAGCTCGCCCGACGGGGCGAGGGCGTTGTTCATCGCCGCCCGGATGGCATCGGCGACCAGCTTCCCCTCGCCCACCCCGACGGTCGCCCGGCAGTGGCCGGAGAGGACCGACGCGATGTCGGTGAAGTCCATGTTCATCGCATCCCCTGCGGTTGCCGCCTCGACCAGGCCGTTCAGCGAGGTCGAGAGCTGCCGGTTCCACCGCTCGAACGCCTCGGCCACGGTGCGCAGGGACGAGCTGCCCCGGTCGGCGGGGAACAGCATCGTGGCGTCGGCCGCCCGGGCGACCTTCTTGAGCAGCCGGGCGCCCTCGCTGGTCTGGTGCGGCGCCCCGGCGAGCAGCGGCTCGGCGAGCACGGCGACCGCCAGCACCTGGGCCGACCGGGCCATCTCGAGTATCTCCGGCCCGTACATCTCCTCCCGCCCGGTGAACGCCGATACGAGCAGCAGCATCTGGGCGCCGGCGAGCGCGGCCTCGACCTCGTCGTGCCACGCGCCGTCGTCGCGCAGCGGGATCAGGTCCGTCGTCTCGCTCACCGGCCGCGTGGGCGATGAGGTGAGGAAGACGCGGCGGACCATCTCGGGCAGCGGGCCGAGCGCCTCGACGATCCCCGCACCATCGCGGCCCACCCCGGCCAGGACGACCTCGCTACAGGCGGTCTCGACGATCTCTTCCGGTCGGCTCTTGCGCATGCTGCGATCCCTTCCCTGTGTGTCGATGTATGGTTGTTTCTGCCCGTTCCCGTCTCAAACCATCTAAAAGAGCTGCTGCAACCAGTTGAGCAATCGGTGTGCGACACTGCCGTTCGACTCGGGCTCGATTTCGTTCTTTCGCGTCTCGCGGCCCACCTTGAGCATGCCGGCCGCCGTTGCCATCTCCGGCCCCATGGTCAGGTCGCCCAGCGTCGGTTTTCCGATGCGGACCGGGCAGCCGAGAATCTGTTCGGCCAGGTCGGCGATGCCGGGCAGCCGGGCGGTCCCGCCGGTGAGCACGGTGCGGATACTGGGCGAGCGCACGCCGGCCCGGAGCATCTCGCGTCGGGCGATGTCGAGCATCTCGCGCAGCCGGGCGTCCACGATACAGTGCAGCCGCCGGGGGTCGACCGACACGGTCCCGCCCCGTGGGAACCGTTCGAAGACGATGCCCTGCTGGAGCGGTGCGGTTCCCGCCTGGGCGTGCTCGTCCTTGAGCCGTTGTGCTTCGGTCAGCCCGACGTTCATCCCGATGGCGATGTCGCTGGTGATGTGGTCGCCGCCCACCGGGACGACCGACAGGAACACCGGCGACTGGTCGCGGTATAGCATCATCCCGGTGGTTCCGGCCCCGATGTCGATGACGGCCGCCCCCAGCTTCTTTTCGTCGTCCTCGAGTACCGCCTCGCCAGCGGCGTAGGGCGCGAAGATGGTGTCTTCGATGTCGTGCTTCTCCTGATCGACGCACGCGGCCATGTTCTGTGCGGTGGTGCGAGCGTCGGTGATGACGTGCAGGTGCGCCTCGAGACGGGTCCCGTGCATGCCGACCGGCTGTCGCACGTGACGGATGTCGTCGACGGTGTACGAGCAGATGATGGAGCCGATGACCTGCGTCTCTTCGGGCATTGGCCCGCCGTGGGCGGCGGCGACGGCTCGTTTCACGTCGCGAGCGATGACGGTCTGGTTTTCGCGAGCGATGACCACCCCGCCGCGATTGTTGAAGAAGCGGGCGTGCCGGCTGCCCTGTGCGAGGAACAGGGTCTGGACCTCGACGTCGTCCTGTTGCTCGGCGGCGCGGATCGCCCGTGCCGTCATCGACTGTGCGGCGGCGAGGTCGACCACCTCGCCCCGTCGGACCCCGCGCGAGGTCTCCGATGCCTGCCCGACCACCCGGATGTCGTCGCCGTTGAGTTCGGCGATGAGGCACCGGGTCCGGGCCGAGCCGATATCGAGGGCCACCACAAATTCGCTATCCGTCGTGTCCATGCCACTCCAGCTTTCTGCTGACCACGATCCGGCCGGGGAACCGCACGTTCAGCACTCGATTTTCTATCGGATAGCCCCGAATGATATGTTGTTCCAGCTTCGCGACCTTCTCCTCGGGCGGCAGCTCGCCCACCGACTGGGTGCCCGGCGCCCGGCCCCACTCGATATCGCAGTTCTGGTCGCAGACGACGATGAACTCGCTTCGAGCGGCCTCCCGGCCGCCGTAATTGCTCGCGTCGATCGCTCGGATCGCGAGGGAGCTGCGGATCACCTCGCTGGACCGGAGATGCCGGAGAATATCGACCGAGTGGGCCACGGCTTCGGTGGACCACGGCCGGCCGGGCCGGGGTGGGCTCTCCCGGATGCCCCGTATCGCCGGCAGGTTCATCGTCCGGGGCAGGGTGCCCCGATAGACGCCGGGCAGCCGGACACCGTCGTCGCCGACGACGTAATACACCTCGGTCCCCCCGATGTCGTACACCACCGTCGCCGCCGGGTATCGAACGCGGATGCCGGCCCGTATCCGGTTCGGGAACTCCGTCCGGACCCAGGCCACCTCCCGCACCCAGGGCGATCGCTCGTATTGCCGGGTGAGGTCCGAGGACAGGGTTCGATCGAGCACACTGCGGCCCTCGACCCGGGCATGCCGGCCGATCTCCTGCGTCAGTTTCAGCCGCCAGTAATCGGGCAGGTTCTCCGGCAGCACCAGCTCCGGCTGCTCCACGCGAAACTTCGGCAGGCGGCTCACATAGGTCCGGGCGTACGTCAGGCCGACGATGGTGAGCAGGATCAATGCGGCCGGCGGGGCCACCCAACGGAAGAAGGGGTCGGCCAGCCCGGCCGCCGTCTCAGCCGGCTTGCGGCGTTTCGATTTCGCCTTGACGGCCTTGCGTTTTCTCGCCATCAGCGGTCCCCCCGTCCTGAGTTTTCGCGGATTGCCGTCCGGCGCAGTGCGTGCATGGCGATCACCTCACACAATTGCGGGAACTCGATCCCCGCGGCGCGAGCGGCGTCGGGCACCAAGCTGGTTGCGGTCATCCCCGGCACGGTGTTCACCTCGAGGACCTGGGGGACGTTGTCCGCCGACAGGATCAGGTCGACCCGGGAGATGTCCCGACAGCCGAGCGCCCGATGGGCGTTGCGGGCCGCCACCCGGACTCTCTCCATCACGCCGACGGGGAGCTCGGGGTCGATCACGTGCTGGGTCACGCCCTCGGCGTACTTGGCGTGCTTGTCGAAGATGGGCGTGGGGTAGATCACCTCGATGACGGGGAGCGCCCGGCTGCCCAGGATGCCCACGGTGAGCTCGCGGCCGGATATGTGCTGCTCGACGAGGACTCGGCAGTCGAGTTCGAAGCATCGTTCGACTCCTGCCACGGCATCGGGCATCGACCGGGCGAATGTGACGCCCACGCTGGAGCCCTCGCGGGCGGGCTTGATGATCTGGGGAAAGCCCATGCTCGCCATCGTCGCCCGCCGCTCGTCGGCGGACATCGTCTCTTCGAGCACGAAGTAGGGCGGGGTGGGCACGCCGCACCGGGTGAACCGCTCCTTCGCCGCGGGCTTGTCCATCGCCAGGCGGCTGGCGTCCACGCCCGATCCGGTGTAGGGCAGCCCGCGCCGCTCGAGCAGCATCTGCACCTGGCCGTCCTCGCCGAACGTGCCGTGCAGGGCGATGAACACCACGTCGCAGCCCACGCCGTCGAGCGGGTCGAGGCAGCCGTTGCGGACATCGATGAGCCGGACGTAGTGGCCGCAGGCATCCAGCCCGGCGGCGACCGCCTCGCCGGTGTCGAGGGATACGTCCCGCTCGGTCGAGTCCCCGCCGTAGAGGACGGCGATCCTCAGTTGTTTCTTCATTGCATTCCCGTCAGTTCACACGTCGGTGCGGTTAGTTCCAAAGCTCGATCTCCAGCTCCAGATCGACACCGAACCGTTTTCTTATCCGGCGGCGGACCCGGCGGATGAGTTGGAGGACATCCCGCGCGGTGGCACCGCCCTGGTTGATGATGAAATTCGCATGCTGGCCCGACACGACGGCCGGCCCCACCCGCTCGCCCTTCAGGCCGGCCCGGTCGATGAGTGCGCCGGCGCTTTGCCCGGGCGGGTTCTTGAACACGCACCCGGCGCTTTGGGCGGCGAGCGGTTGGGTGAGGGTCTTCTCGGCGAGGACCGCCTGCCTCCGGTCCGCGATCTCGGAGCCGTCGGCCTCGGCCAGCTCGAAGGTGGCGGCGATTGCGATTTCCGGCTTCAACAACGAGTGACGGTACCCCATCGCCAGGTCCTCGGGGGTGCGCGTCCTCACCGCGCCGGTCCGGTCGATCGTGGTGACTGACACGATCGTTTCCGCCACGCACCCGGTCTGCCCGCCGGCGTTCATGGCGATGGCCCCGCCGACGGTGCCGGGGATGCCGGCGAGCGGCTCGAGCCCGCTCAGGCCCCATTGTTCGGCCTGCCACACGAGCCGCTGCAGCGGGGTGCCCGCCTCGCAGAGAATCCGGGTTCCCCGCCGCTCGATGCGGTCCATCCGGGACAGGCGGAACACGGCGGCGTGCAGGCCGGCGTCTGCGACCAGCAGGTTGCTGCCCGCCCCGATCACACAGAACGGGACCTCGAGGTCGGCACAGCGTTCGACCAGCCGGGCCAGTTCGTCGATGCTGCCCGGCTCGATGAAATAGTCGGCGGGGCCGCCGATGTGGAACGAGGTGAGGGTGGAGAGCGGGACGCCCGAGCAGACCGCCGCTCCGAAGTCGCTGAATTCGCGGGCCATGTTCGTGCTCTCCTCTCCTTACTCGCCCGCCGCGTCGGGCACATTGCCTTCTTCGTACTCTCGAAGCACGGCGAGCAGGGCATCGCCGGTCTGCCATACGTCGCCGGCCCCGAGTGTGATTACCACGTCGCCCGGCTTCAGCTCGGGGGCGAGCCGCCGGGGCACGTCGGCGAGGTCATCGACCTGCTCGCAGCTTACGTTGTTGTGCTCCCGGACCGCGTCGGCGATGAGGCCGGCGTCAACCCCTTCCACGACCTGCTCCCAGGCCGAGTAAATGGGAGCGACGATGAGCCGGTCCAGCCGGCCGAACACCGGGCCGAACTCGCTGTGCATCTGCTGCGTCCGGCTGTAGCGGTGTGGCTGGAACACGCCGACGAGCTGGCCGTCGGTGAGCAGGCGAGCCGCGTCCAGCGTCGCCCGGAGCTCGGCGGGATGGTGGGCGTAGTCGTCGTAAACGGCGACCCCGTTCGCCCGGCCCCGCAGTTGCAGCCGCCGGTCCACGCCGGCCACGTCGGCCAGCGCCTCGAGCACCGTGTCCATCGGCAGCTCGAGCTCGTCGGCCAGGGCCAGGGCGGCCAGCGCGTTCTGGACGTTGTACCGCCCGGGCAGCGACAGGATGACGTCCTTGATCGTCTGACCGGGCAGATGAGCGTCGAAGACCGCCCGGTTGGGGCGGAGCCGGACGTTCTCGGCCCGGACCTCGCCGCCGGTCAGCCCGTACCGGACCACTCGCCTGTCGAGGTGCTCGAGCAGGGCGGCCGTGCGGGGGCAATCGACGCAGGCGATGACGGCTCCGCCCTCGCCGGCGGACGCGAACTTCGCGAACGCGGCCTCGATCCGGGATATGTCGCCCCAATATTCGAGGTGGTCGGCGTCGATGTTGGTGATGATCGGATAGGTGGGCGCGAGGTGCAGGAACGAGCCGTCGCTCTCGTCGCTCTCGGTCACGAACAGCCGGCCCCCGCCCGCCCGACAGGTCCCGCCGATCTCGGCCACCGTCCCGCCCACGGCGACGGTCGGATCGACGCCGCATCGGATCAGCATGTGCCCGATGATCCAGGTCGTCGTCGTCTTGCCGTGCGCACCGGCGACGGCGATGGTCTCGTGGCCCTGCTGCAGGAGCCCGAGCATCCGGCCCCGGGGTACCATCGGGATGCCGCGCCGGGCGGCGGTCTGCAGCTCGGGGTTCTCGGGCGAAACCGCGCTGGAGTGGACGACGAGGTCCACGCCCTCGAGGTGGTCGGGCGAATGACCGATGTGGCAGGTGACGCCGGCCCGGCGCAGCGCGGCAAGTGCTGCCCCTTCGGCGCAGTCGCAGCCGGTGACCGCGGCGCCCCGTGCGGCGGCGATGTGGGCGAGCGCGCTCATCCCGACTCCGCCGGCCGCCACGAAGTGGATGCTCATCTTATCTATGTCATGCTCGATGATGAACTGGGTCACTCTGGGTCTCCTTTCGGCCGGTAGCAGCCGGCACGGCGTCGGCTCTCTGATCGACGAGCCGGCCGAGATGTTCGAGGATCAAGCTTGCTGCGTCGTCCCGGGCCGCCTGTCTCGCGTTCGCGGCCATTGCCCGGCGCCGCTCGTCGTCGTCGAGCAGTTCGAGGACCAGCCCGGCCGTCCGGTCGGGCGTCAGGTCGTCCTGATCGACCGGGACGCCCCACTGCTGTTGCTCGACCGCCCGTGCGTTTGCCCGCTGGTGGTCGTCCCGGGCGTACGGATAGGGCACAAGGATGGCGGGCAGGCCGGCGGCGGCGAACTCGGCGATGGAAGTGGCGCCCGCCCGCGCCAGGGCCAGGTCGGCGGCCCCGTAGGCGAGGTGCATCATCTCGAAGAAGGCGGTCACGTGCGCTTCCACGCCGGCGTCGCGGTAGCCGGCGGTCACCCGGTCGAGGTCGTTCCGGCCGGTGAGGTGGATGATCTGTGCCCGGCCGGCGAGCCGTCGTGCGGCGGCGAGCATCGCCGCGTTGATCGGGCTCGCCCCCTGGCTTCCTCCCATCACGAGCAGGATGGGCCAGTCGGGGTCGAGGCCGAACAGGCGGCAGGCGTCTGCCCTGTCCACGTGCCGGCTCTGTGCGATCTCTTTCCTCACCGGGCTGCCGGTGAACAGGGCGTTCCCGCCCAGCTCGTCGGCCGCCTCCTGCCACTGGCAGAAGATGGCGGCGGCCCGCCCGCCGAGGAAGCGGTTTGTGCGACCGGGAACGATATTCTGTTCGAGCAGCACCATCGGGGTGCGCCGGGTGATCGCGGCGGCTGCGGTGCCCAGCGAAGCGCCGGCGCCCAGGCCGATCACCATGTCGGGCCGATAACGCTTGAGGAGTCTTCTGCCCCGGAGCATTGCGGCGGGCAGGGCCATTGCCGCGCCTGCGGTCCCCCGGGTCCGGCCGGTGATCCGGACCAGGTCGAGTCCGCGTCGGGCGATCATCCGTTCCTCGATCTCGTTCGCCACGCTGGCGAACAGCGCCTGGCAGCCGGGGTGGTTCTCGATGGCGTACTCGGCCAGGGCGACGCCCGGGGCGATGTGCCCGCCTGTAACTCCTCCCGCGAACAACAGTTTCATGGGCTGCCCTCCTCGGCCCGGCGCCGGGCCCCCCGGACCATCGGCCGGTCGTTCCGGGGGCAATGTCTGGCCACGTTCAACACCATACCCATCCCGATGGACAGGGCCAGGAGGGACGAGCCGCCGCGGCTCACAAAGGGGAGGGCGATCCCCTTGGTCGGGATGGCCGAGGTGGCCGCCCCGATATTGATCAGCATCTGGATGCCGATGAGCACGGCGACGCCCAGTGCGATCATCGCGCCGGTGACGTCGGGAGCCGACCGTGAGACCGCGAGCACCGCGTACACCAGTGCGACGAACAGCGCGATGAGCAGAAGCCCGCCGACGAAGCCGGCCTCCTGCCCGATGATGGCGAAGATGAAATCAGTGTCGGGCTCGGGCAGATAGCCGAGCTGCTGGAGCCCGCGGCCGGGGCCCACCCCGGTCAGCCCGCCGGACCCCAGTGCGATCAGCGACTGGATCACGTGGTAGCCCACCCCCTCGGGGTCGGCCCACGGGTCGAGGAACGCGATGAACCGCTGCCAGCGATAGTCGCGAAGCCGAACGAGGAGGAAGAGGATCGGGGCCGAGCCGGCGAACAGGGGGAGGACGTGCCGCCACCGCGCTCCGCCGCAGATCAGCATCGTGATCCCGACCGCCGATATCAGCACGGCGGTGCCGAAGTCCGGTTCCATCAGGATGAGCAGCGACAGCCCGCCGAGGACGATCAGCGGGGGCAGCAGGCCCCGCCGGAAATCGTCCAGGACCTGCCGCTTGCGGCTGATGAAATCCGCCACGTAAACGATCATCGCGATCTTGGCGAACTCGGAGACCTGCAAGCTCAGCGCCCCGATGCGCAGCCATCGCCGGGCGCCCTTGACCGGCGGGGCGAGGAGGAGCACCAGTGCGAGGGCGAACACCATAAAGACGATCAGGCCGCGGCTGTGATCGGCGATCCGGTGGTAATCGACGAAGGTGAACGCCACCATCGCTGCCACCGCTATAACCGCCCACAAGGCCTGCCGGGAAAGCAGCGGGTTCTCCAGCGGGTTCGCCCCGGCCGTCACGGCCGTGTTGCTGAAGACCATGGTCAGCCCGGTCAGCATCAGGGTGATCGTACAGCCGACGATGATTTCCGGATGGCGGATGTTCAAGCCGACGCTCTCCTGGTCAACTGTCGCCGCAGCCGTCGGATAATTTCGCTGTGAATCTGTGAGATGCGCGATTCGGTCAACGAGAGAACCTCGCCGATCTCTCGAAGATTGAGCTGCTCGTAGTAGTACAGGGTGATGACCAGGCGCTCGGTCTCGCTGAGCATTCCCCGGGCGAGCTCGATCATCTCCTGCTTCTGCAAGATGTCTCCCGGGTGCGGCTCTCGTTTGTCTTCGAGCAGGACGGCGGCGGGATCGATGTTGTCGTCGCCGTCGTCGTGGTCGCCCCAGCTCCGATCGATGGACACGATCGCCCGCTCCCGGTCGATGAACAGGTTCTGGACGTCGGCCTCCGAGATGCCCATCCGCCGGGCGATCTGGGCGTGGCTGGGCGGGAAGCCGAGTTCGGTCTCCAGTGCTTTCATCGCCCGTTCCAGTTTGTTCAGCTTGATGCGCGTGGCCCGGGGCACCCAGTCGCGGGCTCTCAGTTCGTCGAGGATCGCCCCCCGCACCCGATGGGTACAGAAGGTGATGAAGCGGAACCCTTTTTCCGGCTTGAACGCGTTGATGCTGTCGATGAGGCCGAGAACGCCCGCCCCCTTGAGTTCGTCGGCGGTGAGGGCGTAGCCGAGCGAGGCCGCAATGTCCTCGGCTTCGTAATCGACGATGGGCTTGTACGCCTCGATCAGCCGGTTCCGCGTCTCGATGGTCGGTTGCTTCTTGTACGCCTCCCACAGGTCGCGGTTGTCGTCGTCCGGCTTGCCGGCCCGTCCCTTACCCCTGGTCTGTTTTGCTCCGGTTTGAGTCCTCATCCTTTCCTCCTGCATGGACGTTACCCCACCGATCGTCCTACCGTCGAGTGCGGGTGTTTGTTGCGAATGGTTTGCGTCTCCCGGCGGATCGGTGCCGGGGTGCGTTCTGGTTTCTTGCGAGGCCCTTCGGCCAGTTCCTCTGCCACCTGTTCCGCCACCTTCTCCAGCGCCATCCCGCGCGAGGCCTTGAACAGCACGGTGTCGCCCGGCTCCAGCAGGTCGGTCAATATCCGGGCCAGGTCCTGCCGTGTCTTCTGGAAGGCCAGGCCGTGCTCGGGCATCCCCGCCCGTCCGGCGGCGGCGAGCACGTGCATCGTGTTCGGCCCGGTGCCGAACAGGCCGTCGAACCCGAAGCCGGCCAGTGCGGCCCCGAGTGTTCGGTGCAGTTCGATCGAATCCTCGCCCAGTTCGAGCATGTCGCCGGCGACGAACAGCTTTCGCCCCCGGCACTTCATCCGGGCGAGGGTCTCTGCGGCCGCCTCCATCGAGGCGGGGTTGGCGTTGTAGGCGTCGTCGATGATGGTGACGCCGCCGACCCGCCGGACTTGCATCCGGTGGTCGGGCAGCCGGAATGTGTTCAGCCGCCGTTGGATCGTGTCCCAGTCGATGCCCAGCTTTCGGGCGACCGCGACGGCCGCCAGGGCGTTGCGGACGTTGTGTGTGCCGAGGATCGGGATGGTGAGCCGACGGCCGCCGATGACCTTGAAACTGATCCCGTCGGCGTCCGAGCGGAGGCCCGTCGCCCGCACGTCGGCCTTGTTATCGATCCCGAACGACTGGACCTTCCCCTTCAGGTCCTTGCCGATCCGCCGCGACCAGAAGTCGTCGGCGTGATAGAAGCCGCCACCGCGACGTGCGGTCTGGATGAGAACGGGCGCCTTCTCCCGGGCCACGCCCTCCATGCTGCCCAGCCCCTCGAGGTGGCTGGCGGCGATGCAGGTGATGAGCCCGATGTCGGGGGCGGCGATCTCACACAAGCGCTTGATCTCGCCCGTCGAGTTCGTGCCCATCTCGACCACGGCGTACACGTCCTGCGGCTGCATCCGAAACAGGGTCAGCGGCACTCCGATGTGGTTGTTCTGGTTGTCGAGTGTCCGGATCGACCGCACCACCCCGTTGAGGATGTGGTAGAGCATCTCCTTCACCGTGGTCTTGCCGTTGCTTCCGGTGATGCCGATGACCGTGGTGGCGGAGCACCGGTCCCGGTGCCAGCGGGCCAGGTCGCCCAGGGCGCGAGTGGTATCATCCACCCGCACGATGGGCAGCTCGGCGACTTCCCGGTGGGCGGTTTCGGTGTGGACTACGGCGGCGGCGGCTCCCAGCCGGCGGGCCTTGGGCAGAAACTCGTGTGCGTCGAAGTTCGGGCCTCTCAGGGCGAAAAACAAGGCGCCGTCGAACATCTCCCGGGTGTCGGTACAGACGCCGTCAATTGCGAGTGTGGGGTCGCCTCTGAGGATTCGGCCGCCCGTCGCGGCGGCGATTTCCTGAAGTGTCATTTCCATTGGATTGCCTCCGTTTGTGCGGATATCCCGGCTCCGGCTCGTTCGGCGAGCGCGTCTCTCAGTTCTTCGCGGTCGTCAAACGGCGCCTTGACTTTGCCGAGTATCTGGTAGGTTTCGTGTCCTTTTCCGGCGACGATGATGGTGTCGCCGGGTTCGGCGGTGTTCACTGCCGCCCGGATGGCCCGGGCTCGGTCGGGGATGACCGTCCGCGGCTTGCTGCCCGTCATCCCCCGCTCGATCTGCTCGATGATCCGTTCGGTCTGCTCGCTTCGCGAGTTGTCGGCGGTCAGGAAGATGAGGTCGGCGTACTTCTCGGCGACCGCCCCCATCGTCGGCCGCTTGCTGGGGTCGCGGTCGCCCCCGCAGCCGAACACCAGGATGAGCCGACGGGGAGCGAGCGGCTCGACCGCGCCGAGGACCGACTGCAAGCCGCCCTCGTTGTGGGCATAATCGACCAGCGCATAGATGCCGTCGGCGTGGATGCGCTCGAGCCGGCCGGGGATGGGCGTACCGTCGGACAGGCCGGCGGCCACCTCGTCGAACGTCAGGCCGGCGGCGTATCCGGCGGCGGCGGCGGCGAGATCGTTCGACACGTTGAACTCGCCGACGAACGGGGTCCGGACCTCGGTCGAACCGCCGGGCGATTCGAGCCGATAGGTCGTCCCGGTCATGTCCATATCGAGGATGTCGGCCCGGACGTCGGCGCCGCGGTCCCGTCCGAACCACAGGACACGGGCACGGCGCGGCGTGCGACCGGCCATGAACTCGCCCAGCGGGTCGTCGGCGTTGAGCACCGCGTAGCCGTTGGGCGGCAGCATCTCGAACAGCCGAGCCTTCGCATCGCGGTAATCCTCGAACGTGCCGTGAAAGTCGAGGTGCTCGCGGTCGGACAGGCAGGTGAACACGGCGACGTCGAACTGCACGTCGCGGACCCGATCCAGGGCCAGGGCGTGTGATGAGACCTCGATGGCGGCGTGGGTCAGTCCGATATCGACCATCTCCCGGAACAGCTCCTGGATGCGGAGCCCGTCGGGGGTGGTGTTCCCGGCGGGGATGACCCGGTCGCCGATCTTGTAGGAGATCGTCCCGAGCAGCCCGGTCGGTCGCCCGGCCGATGCCAGCATCGTTCTCAGCCGGAATGTGGTGCTCGTCTTCCCGTTCGTGCCGGTCACCCCGGTGACGTGCAGTCGCCCGGTCGGCTCGCCGTAGAAGCGGGCGGCCAGTGGGGCGAGCCGCGTCCGGATGTCGGGCACGACCAGGTGTGCCGGCCCTCGCAGATCGGGCACGGGCCTTTCGGAGATGATCGCGGCGGCCCCGGCCTGAACGGCGAGCGGGATGTAGTCGTGCCCGTCGACGGATTCGCCGGCCCGGGCGATGAACAGCGCCCCCGGCCGCACCAGCCGGTCGTCCTGTACGATCTGCTTGATCTCCACGTCGAGGTCGGCGGGCGCGGCGGGCCGGGGCCGGCGTGAGTCGTAGAGGATGGGCAGCAGTTCTCGAAGGTTCACGGTGTTCTCCCTGTGGTCCTCCATCAGTTTTCCGCCGCGACGACGTGCGGTCCCCGCCGGCCGATCGGCGCGGACTCCAGCATGGCCAGTGTTCGTTGGATGATGCGCCCGACGGGGGGCGCGGCGACTGCCCCGCCGTAATATTCGCCCTTCGGCTCGTCCACCAGCACCAGCACACACAGTTCGGGCCGGTCGCTGGGTGCGAAGCCGACAAAGGAAGCAACGTATTTCGACCGGGCGTATCCGCCGTGCTCGCCCTGCTTCTGGGCGGTGCCCGTCTTGCCCCCGATCGAGTAGGGGATGTCGTTCAGCCGGCGGCCGGTGCCATCCTCGACGGCCCGGCGGAGGATGCGCCGCATGGCCGCCGACGTCTCGGGGCTGATCACCCTCCGGATGACGGCGGGCCGGCGTCGCCTGATCTCCCCGGTGTTCGGGTTCTCGATGACGGCAACCACATACGGCCACATCAGCTCGCCGCCGTTGATCAGGGCGCTGAAGGCGGTCACCAACTGGAGCGGTGTGCCCGATATCTCCTGCCCGAAGGGGACGGACGTGGTGCTGTAGTAGGTCCATCTCTGCGGGGGGGTGACCATCCCCGGTTCCTCGGCCGGGAGTTGGATTTTGAGCCGCTCGCCGAAGTGGAAGGTTCGGAGCGCCGCCTGCATTCGCTCGGGGCCGAGCTCCAGACCGATCTTTGCCATCCCGATGTTGCTCGATTTCGCGACGATGTCGGTGACGGTGAGCGTGCCGTGCCGGGAGACATCGCGGATGGTCCGGGCGCGATACCGCCACTGCCCGTTCTCGCAATAGAACTCGGTCTCCGGGGTGACCACCCCCTTCTCGATGGCCGCCGCTGCGATGATCGGCTTGAACGTGCTGCCGTATTCGTATGTGCTCTGCACCGGGTGGTTGCGGAGCCGCCGCTGGAGCTCGCTCCGGCTGAGTTCCCGCTTGACGGAGACGTCGAGCCCGGGCACCGAGCCCATGGCGAGAATCTCGCCGGTGTGCGGGTCCATCACGATGCACGATGCGGACAGCGGCGAGAACTCGTTTTTGATTCTCAGCAGTTCATCGTCGACGATCGCCTGGATGCGCCGGTCGATGGTGAGGTACAGGTTGCTGCCGTCGCGCGGCGGCACGTCCGGCTCGGCCGAATGGGCGATGCGTCGGCCCCGGCCGTCCCGTATCAGGTGGGCCAGCCCGGGCTGCCCCCGCAGGTATTCGTCGAACTGGAGCTCGATCCCCTCCGCCCCGCGCCCGTCGGTGTTGACGAAGCCCAGCCACTGGCCGATCTTCAGACCCCGGGCGGTCGAGTCGGCCCGCCGGTTGTCGCCCCGGACGGACAGGCCGCGCAGGCCGGCGGCCCGGACCCGTGCCGCCTCGTCGTCATCGACCGCCCGCTTGAGCCAGACGAACCGGGTGTCGCGGTGGAACTGTGCCCGCACCTCGTTGAGCGGCAGATTCAGCGCCTCCGCGGCGAGCTCGGCCGCCTCGTCCAGCCGAGCGGTGGTCGCCTGTTCCAGCCGCCGGAGGAGCAGTCCCTCCGGCAGGCCGAGGTGTGCCGCCAACTGGCGGGTGACATCGATCATCCGCTCGTACGTGGGATCGACCAGTTTGCCGGTCACTCCGGGGGTGGAGAGCCGGAACCGTCGGAACGTGTCTCTGGGTACGGCGAGCACATCGGGCAGCCAGGTGCGGCAATCACGGGGGACGGCGAGCACGCCGGGGTCAGCGAACACCCCGGGCCGCTCCAAACTGAGTGCGAGCGGCCGGCCCTGCCGGTCCAGGATGCTGCCCCGGCTGGCGGGCAGCTCGACGGTGGTCTGGTTCTGCTGGCTGGCCAGCTCGAGGAAGCGGTCGTGGTTCAGGACCTGGACGGTGTACAGCCGGCCGATGAGGACCGCGACCCCTGCGAGGAACAGGGGGAATACCAATTGGACCCTGTGTTCACCGAACTGCGTGTCCCATACCGACATGACTTCTATCCGCCGCTGGTTGATTTCTGCGACTATTTCATACAACCCTTCCTCTCGACCGCCCGGAGCTTGGCGCTCCGCGATAGCGGGTTGGCCCGGACCTCGTCCGCGCCCGGGGTCACCGGGCTGCGGGTGAGGACCTCCCAACATCCTTCGCGTGCCTGATCGCGGAACACCGTTTTCACGATGCGGTCTTCTTTGGAGTGGAAACTGATCACCACGACCCGGCCTCCCGGCTCCACCAGGTCTTTCGCCGCGGCCAAGGTCTCCTCCAAGTTCGGGAGTTCGCGGTTCACCCACATCCGGATGGCCATGAACGTCCGAGTCGCCGGATGGATACGGCCGCCCTTTCGCCCGATGGCCCGGGCGACGATGTCGGCCAGCCGGCCGGCGGTTCGGATCGGTTCCCGGCGCCGCTCGCGGCAGACGGCGCGGGCGATGCGGCGCGATTGCCGTTCGTCGGCCAGCCGCCAGAGGATGTCGGCGAGGTCCCGCTCGGAGACCTGTGCCAGCAGTTCGGCGGCGGTGGGTCCCCAGGTGGGGTCGGCTCGCATGTCGAGGGGGGCGTCGGGCTGTTGGAAGGAGAAGCCGCGGTCGGGGTCTCGGAGCTGGATGGATGAAAGTCCAAGATCGAACAAGATTGCGTGTGCCCGGCCTGTGCCGGCTTTGGCGAGTGCCTCGGCCGCCTCGGTGAAATTCCCGTGGAACAGCCGGACGCGGTCGCCAAACCGCGCGAGCCGCCGAGACGCGATCTCCAATGCCCGGGGGTCCCGGTCGAGTGCGATCAGCGTTCCGTCAGGTTGTGAAAGAGCAAGAATACGTTCTGCGTGTCCGCCCGCCCCGACGGTGGCGTCGAGGTGACACCGGCCGGGCGCGGGTCGGAGATACTGCATAACTTCATCGAGCATGACCGGGCGATGTGCTTCCTCATCGGTCGTCACCGGCGCCCTTTCCTCGGCCGCCGTAGTATTCCTCGGCCCGGTCGGGCATCTGCTGTTCGGCCAGCTCGATTGCCTTGGCCCATTCGTCTGCGTCCCAGACCTCGATGCGGTCGTTAACCCCCGCAATGACCACCGAGCGGCCGATGCCGAGTTTCTCGGTGAGAGGGGGGGGAATCCGGAGCCGCCCCTGCTTGTCACACTGGGCAAATCGAGCCCGGGAGAACACCGCCCGCTCCAGCATCCGGCCGGCTGCGGTGTGGCGTCCCCGTTCGTTCGCGAGTTCCCTGCTTTGCTGTTCGAACCGAGCGGCCGTCTGGATGACGATGCAATTCTCGAAGCCCCGGGTCACGTAGTAGCCCGCCTCGCCCTCGTCGCCCGCCGCCTTGCGGAGGTCGGCGGGGACGATGATCCGGTTCTTGTCGTCAATCGTTGACGAGTATTCGCCGGCAAAGAGTGGCAAAGGCCCCCTCCGTTCCCAAGCTGCGAAATAAAACTGGACGCGCTACCTGCCCGACCGCTAGAATTGTCGTGACGACATCGGGTTCGACGTGCCGCAGGGCAAGACCCGGGGGCGACCGAACTCAGGAGGCACCCGGCGCTCCGGCCCTCCAATCTTGTGCAAAATATACCACGCTCCACCACAAGATGTCAAGGGAATACTGGCAGGTATTTTCGACGAATTTCCACGACCCGACATGTTGCGGTAGTTGCTTCGGGATGCCCTATATATAGCCGGTTGGTCCCGCCGCTCTGAATAATTTCTTGGGCCGCTCGCCCGGCTCGGACAGCCCGGGCGGCAGTCGGGCCGCGCCGGACCGCCCAAATCGCCCCTCCGCCGGAATTTTGCCCCTATCTACGCGAACGGGCTCCCTGCCGGAACGAACGGCGGGGGATGGGCTGTCGTCACGATCACGCAGCGGAGCGTCCCGAGTGGTGCGAATTGGGGGGAGTGGTGCGTTTTGGAGGTCGTGGTGGACTTTGGTGGCGTTGCGGGCGGGGCCGGCCCGGCGGTTTACCCGGCGGTCGGGTCGATCGGCGGTCGGCGGCTTCGCCCGCCCCGCGACAGGCCGGCGGGGAGACGCACTTTCCGGTCCCGCAGGGTGTGCCACATCCAGCTTGCGCCTAACACCAGGGCCATCACCAGGACGATCAGCGGG
>PWKM01000024.1 GCA_003559755.1 Planctomycetota bacterium | reverse complement strand
CGGGCGCTCCCATCGTGACCGATCTGGCCCGCATGCCCCACCTGCTCATCGCCGGGGCGACCGGCTCGGGGAAATCAGTCTGCCTGAGCTCGTTCATCGTGACCAACCTGATGCTCCACCGCCCGGAGAACATCCGAATGATCCTGGTCGACCCCAAGATGGTGGACCTCGGACTGTTCGAGGGGATACCCCACCTGCTGACCCCCGTGGTGACCAATATGAAGCGGGCACCCCACGTGCTGGAGTGGGCGACACGCCAGATGGATGAGCGATACGACTGGCTCGCACGGGCAGGCGTACGCCACATCAGCCAGTACAACCAACTGGGCGAAGAAGGCCTGCGCGAGCGGCTGGGCGATGACTTCGACTACGAGGACGAGGATGTCCCGTTCCACATGCCCTATGTGGTCATCGTGGTCGACGAGCTGGCCGATATGATGATGGTGGCGTCGAAACAGGTCGAGGTCTCGATCACCCGGCTGGCCCAGAAATCGCGGGCCGTCGGCATCCACATCATCCTCGCCACGCAGCGGCCGTCGGTCGACGTGATTACCGGCCTGATCAAGTCGAACCTGCCCACCCGCGTCTCGTTCCAGGTCACGTCAAAGGTGGACTCGCGGACGATCCTCGATCAGAACGGGGCCGAGCAGCTTCTCGGATCGGGCGACCTGCTGTTCATCCCGCCGGGCACCTCGGACCTGGTGCGGGTGCAGGGCACCTTCGTCAGCGACAACGAGATCAAGCGAGTCACCCAGTTCGCCCGCAGCCAGGGGGACCCCGCATATCTGATGAACGTCAAGCAGTTGGGCCGTGCCGAGGAGGCGGAGCCCGAAAACGAGGCCACGTCGCCACTGGAGGAGTACAGCCCGGACGAACTGTATGACGACGCCTGCCGCGTCGTGCTCGAATTTCAGCGGGGCAGCGTCTCTCTGCTCCAGCGCAAGTTGGAGATCGGATATACACGGGCGGCACGGCTTATCGAGATGATGGCGGCAGAGGGCATCGTCGGAGCTTACAAGGGCAGCAAGGCGCGCCAGGTCCTGATGAAACTCCACGAGTGGGAGGAGATGCGGGGCATCCCGCCTGAGCAGCGGACCGCCACACCGCCCGAGGAAGAACAGCCCATCGCAGATGAAGTGTGACTGGCCCGCCGGCCCGACGGGTGCCATCCGGCTCTTTATCTCCGTTTATTCTCCGTATAGAATGTGAGCAGCGAAATCTGCGTCCTTCGACGGCACGGAGGACCTGTTCTGCCGCGACAAAGAAAGGTCCCTCATGACGGCCAGACCGCCGGATCAAGACCCGACCGACAACACGGATCGCTCGGAGCCCGAACAACTGCTCCGCCCGCGGCCCGCCGACACGCCCGGCGATGCCGACCCACAGGATTTGCTCCGGGCAGAACGGGACTTCTACAAGCTGCTAATCGAGAACTCGAACGATATCGCCTACGTGGCGGACCGCGATGGCTATTTCACCTACGTCAGCCGGAGGGCGCTCCAGTACGGTTATACGCCGGAGGAACTGGTCGGCAAACCGATCACTACGGTCATTCATCCCGACGACATACCGGCCGCCCTGAACGACTTTTGCTACACACTCGCTACTGGCAGGGAGTTCCCCACTCGGTTCCGACTGCTTGCCCGCGACGGTCGGGCGTTCCCGGTGGAAGAGTTCGGCCATGTGATCCGAAAGGACGGGGAGGTCGTCGGACTGATCGGGAACGTCCGCGAGATATCCAGGCAGGTCGAGTTCGAGGAGAAGCTGCGCCGGAGCGAGCAGAAGTACCGAACGCTGGTCGAGAACGTCAATATCGGAGTCTATCGGAACACCGAAGCCGGCCGCTTCCTCCAGGCCAACCCGGCGATGGCCGACATCTTCGGCTACGAGTCGGTCGATGAATTGATGCGCGTTCGAGCCGCCGATTTGTACCAGTGCCCCGAGGACCGAGCCAAGTTCCTCGACGAGGTCAGGCAATCGGGCTACGTCAAGAACCGGGAACTCCGGCTGAAGAAGAAGGATGGAACGCCCATCTGGGCAGCGGCCACCGGACGTGCCACTTATGACGATGACGGCCGGGTCCGATGGATCGACGGAGTGAGCGAGGACATCACCGAGCGGAAGACGGCCGAGGAACAGCTCCGGAGGATGAACAAAGAGCTCGAAGAGGGAGTCGCCCGCCGCACCCGCGAGCTGGAACGGGCGAACGAAGAGTTGAAGGCACAGATAGCGGAGCGCCGCGAGGCGGAACAGGCGGTGCAATCGTCGGAGAAACGGCTCCGCACGATCACCGAGAATTCGCCCGACCAGATCACCCTCATAGACCCGAACGGAAATATCCTGTTCCAGAACCACTCGATAATCAGACCCATTCCGAAAGACTGGGTCGGAAGCTCGATATACGAACATCTGCCGCCCGATGCCGCCGAGGTGCTGAGGTCGTGTGTCGAGCAAGTGATCGAGACCGGGCGACCCGACGGATGCGAGTTTGCCTTTCGGTCTCCGGACGAACGCCTGCGCTACCTGGAGACGCGCATCGCTGCGGTCCAACAGAACGGGCGGACCATTGCGCTCGCCCTGAACAGCCACGACGCAACCAACAGCCGGCTCGCCGCCGAAGCTCTCCGGGAGAGCGAGGAGCGATATCGCGGTGTGTTCGAGAACGCCCCGCTGGCCTTTGTGGTGTGGGACCGCAATTGCCGAATCACCGAGTGGAACCCACATGCCGAGCAGGTGTTCGGTTGGTCTCGGGAAGAGGTCATCGGCCAGAACTTCTTTGATTTCATCATCCCCGAACCTGTCAGAGAGCAGGTGGCCGGCACCGTAAGAACACTGCTGGAACGCGGGGCCTCAATTTCCGGCCGGAATGACAACCTGACCAAAGGCGGCGATATTCTCACCTGCGAATGGCATAACTGTGTCCGGCTCGACTCGAGAGGCAATGTGGCCAGCGTGATGTCCCTCGCCTTGGACGTCACCGAGAGCACGCGGGCCGAGGAAGCCCTGCGGGAGTCGGAGGAACGGTATCGCACGGTGGTGGAAGACCAGACCGAACTGGTCTGCCGATTCCTCGAAGACGGCAAGCTGACGTTCGTCAATAACGCCTATTGTCGGTTCTTTGGAAAAGAGAAAGACGAACTGATCGGACAAAGCTTCACTCCGTTCATCCCACAGGCAGATCGTCAGGACGTCCGGGAACAGATCAGATCGCTCTCCCGCGAACAGCCCGTAGCCGGCGTCGAACATCGAGTCCGTCGGCACGATGGGATGCGTTGGATGCAGTGGACCAACCGAATGCTGTTCGATGACGAGGGCGAATTCGTCGAATACCAGGCGGTCGGGCGCGACATGACCGATGATGTCAACGCACGCCGGCGGATCGAATATCAGGCACTCCTCCTCGAAAACGTGACAGACGCCATCGTCGTAGCGGACCCGAACTGCACCGTGACCTATTGGAACCGGGGAGCCGAGATGCTCTTCGGGTTCTCCGAGGAGGAGATACTGGGGAAGGTCGGCCTGGGAGCCATATGGCCGGATGAGAAACAGATCGACGAGATCAGTGCGGAATTGAGAAAGGCCGACCAGAATGGGGCCGCATGGTCGCACAACCGCCTGTCCGCAAGAAACAGTGACGGCGAGACCGTGTGGGTCAACATCAGTGCCTCCCGACTGACGGCCGAACCGCAAGGCCCCGAAAGCTGGCTGTTCGTGATGAGAGATGTCACCGAACAGGTCGCCCTCGAACAGCGACTCATCAGCAACGAGCGAATGGCCACCGTCGGGACGCTGGCGATGAGCGTGTCCCACGAACTCAACAATCTGCTCGGCGGTCTTCGCGGCCTCGCCGAACTGGCCGGAGAAGACGCCGACCTCGTCCCCCGGCTGGTTGATGCCTGCCGGGCCATCGCCGACCGGGGCGGCACTATCGCCGGAAGAATGTCGTCGCTGGCACGAGCTGACACCTCCGGCGGGGAGAGTCGGCTCGACATCGCTGAGGTCGCCCGTACCGTCGTCAAGATGATGGAACCGTCGCTGGGACCGTGTGGCATCGCCGTCGAAACCGAATTCCGCCCAACACCCCGGACCTGGGCAAACGAGGGGGCCATTCTGCAAATCCTGCTGAACCTGATTACCAACGCACGCGACAGTATCGACCGCGACGGGACCATCCGCATCAGCGTGTGGCACCAGACCGATGACAACACCATCGCCGTCGCCGTCCAGGACTCGGGCCGCGGGTTCGACACCGGCGACATCGAGCGGTTCTTCACCCCGTTCTATACCACCAAGAGAGGAGGCCGGGGCAACGAACCGACACACCTCGGGCTCGGGCTTTCCGAGTCCATGTCGCTGGTCCGCCAGTACGGCGGCAGCATCGACGTTGACGGCGCCCCGGGCGACGGGGCCACGTTTACTCTCCGCCTGCCCGTCCAAACGGAGCCGAGCACCGAAACGGCCCCCGAGCCGACCGCCTGCGAACTCCCCCAGGCCGGCACCCGGATGCTGATCGCCGACGACGACGAACTCATCCGGTTCTGGCTCGTCGAGCACCTGGCCGGCGAGGGCTACGACATCACCGCGGTCGCCGACGGTCGTGAAGCGATTGAAGCTGCACGCCGCCGGTCGTTCGCCTATGTCTTCGTCGATATGCTGATGCCCGGCGAGGTCGATGGGCTGGCGGCGTTCCGGCAACTCAAGGAGCAGATGCCCGAAGCCCGGCTCATCATTGCCACGGCGTTCTCGCCCGAAAATATCCCGGCCGACTGCCGCGACACTGCATTTGCCATCCTCCAGAAACCGTTCGGAAGCGCGGAACTGGCACGGGCGCTCGCCGGCAGGGCCGGCCGGTGCGCCGCCGACCCATCCTGACCGCAGCCCGGGAGCCGCACATCCCCAAAACCATCCCCGCCGTTCGCGGGCACCGGGCTTGCACACCCGTCGATTCTTGATTATAATCGGCCCCGTCACTGGGGGATGGTGCAATGGTAGCACGCCTGACTCTGGATCAGGTAATGGAGGTTCGAGTCCTCCTCCCCCAGCCATCCTCACGCCCGCCGGACCACCCTTCTCAGCGACAAGCGGAACACCTGCAAGGCCGTCTCCTTTTCGGCCCGTCCGCCCTCATCCAGCATCCCTGCAGGCCGCCTGTGGAATTTTTCCCGATCGCGCTCCGTAACCGTCTGGCGGCCAGCGACCTGCGATGATTTCGGGTCGTTTCGTAAAAAGTAAGTCTCGCCCCCCGGCTGTGAGGCCCCCCTATCGCAGAACCCTTTCCGAGCAAACATGTTACAGAGCATTTCCGCCCGAGGTCCGACATCACGGCCGCAGGCACCTTCTATGTATATACCGCAGGAATCGGACCAAAACAGGAAGCGACAGAATCCCGGACGACCGTGGCGGATGCCGTCTCCACCGGCGGGTCGTCCGAGCAACCCGCACAAGGGTCAGACAGGTATGATTGCGTACCGCCGGTGAGGGGAATGGGGAAGGGCAGTTCGGCGAATTCGCGCGTCGATCAGTCGTTCGTGCCGGGTGCTTCGTCGGGCGCGTGGCCGTCTTCCGGGACCGGTTCCGGTTCGAGGCCGTCTGTCCGCTGGATGATGTGGTATCCTCGGTCGGTCTCGATGAGGTCGGCCACCTGGCCGGGTTTCAGCCGGAAGAGCGGCTTCCAGAAGTCGTCGGGCCAGTCGGCGGGGTCGGCCTCGATCTCGCCCAGGTCGCCGCCGTCCTCGCGGGTCTCGTGGTCGTCGGAGTGTTCGCGGGCGAGTGCAGCGAAGTCTGCCCCGTCCTCTCTGGCCTGTCCGAGCAACCGCTGCGCCAGCTCTTCGGCCTGTTCCTTGCCGCGGTCCACGTCATCCGGGGCGTCTTCGGCGTCCTGATATGCGATGAGAATGTGGCGGGCGCGGACCTCTTCGGGGAGGTCCTCCTCGATCAGTTCGTCGAACGGCCTGCGGAGGTGGCGGGCCTTGTGTCGGGCGATTCGATAGACCCACCCCCCGTGCTGTGCGTTGAACTCGCGCGACAGGTCCTGGTGGAGCACCACAGCATCGGCCCGTCGGGTCTGTGCGTCTCCCGAGTCCGGCTCGGTGATCCACGCCTGTATCTCTGCCCGTTTGCCCTCAAGCCAGTCCGCACGGACACGGATATAGTGGTCATCGTCCCGGGAGGCCAGTTCGAGGCGATAGCGGAGCCCGGTGAACAGGTCTGCGGTATACGCAGCGTCCCATTCAAGGTCCATCTCGTCGAAATCCTCGGCGGTCAGAACGCCGGTGAAGTCCAGCCGGGTGAGCGCTTCGAACACGTCGCGTGGGGCGTGTTCTTTTGCACGCATCCCGTCCGGTATTCCCTGCAGGCGAGGGTTGTTCTCGTCGTCGCGTTCGATTACGTAGGGTTCCTTCTCCCCGATTTGCACCTCGACCCGCTTCAGGTGTCTCCGCTCGGCCTCGGCGATGGTGTTGTCCACGTAGTCGAGGGGCCGAGTATCCGGCCAGAAGCTCGCCCGGGTGCGGTAGACCCGGTTCTCGCCGAGCAGGCGCACATAGACGCCGCCGCGCTCGGAGCTCTTGCCCCGGATGAACTCCACAAGTGGTTCGCCGTCGCGGTCCAGGAAGGATATCTGGATGGCGTCCGGATGGCCCTCGGTCACGCCGAACTGGTCGTGCAGGTCCGGGTCACGGGTGACGACGGCATCGCAGGTGATGTCGAGCACGTCCCGGACGATGAGCCGGTTGATCGCGGTCCGGTCGGCCGGGTAGTTATGCAGCTCGGCGACAACGAACTCCCTGTCGTCGGCCCGCGCCAGGGTCACCGTGTCGTCCCGGTCGACAATCCGGATTGTGTGGATATCCTCGGTGTCGATCGCCTGGACCAGCGGTGTGCCGCGGACGAAGCGCTCTCTGGGCCG
>PWKM01000115.1 GCA_003559755.1 Planctomycetota bacterium | reverse complement strand
GCAATCCCCGCCGACAGCCGCCCCAGCGATGACAACTGATCGGTCTGTTCCACCCGTTCGCGCAATCGCTTCAGCTCGGCCAGGTTCTTGAACAGGATGACCAGGCCCTGGTGCGGGCCGTCCCCGCCCCGGAGCGGGGAAATGGTCACGCCGAGCGAGACCTGTCCGCCGCTCGGGAGGGCCGCCGACACCTCGACCGAAGAAAACGTCCGGTGGTCACAAAGAGCGGAGTGGATCATCCGTCTGATCTGGGCGTTCTCCGGGGCGTCGGGGAACACCGCGCCGAAGTGCCGCCCCACGACATCCTTCGACTGGCGGGCCAGCGTCTTCTCCGCCACCCCGTTGAAACTGGTCACCATCCCGTCCGCCGAGGTGGTCATCACTCCCCCCTCCATACTGTCGATGATGTAGCCGAACAGCTTCTCCTCCTCGCCGTCCTCCTCCTCATCGACCTCGTCCGCACAGGTGTCGTCTGTCGTGCGGAATCGGCGGGGCAGGGCCCACCCGACGACAAATCCAATCCCAAGGCCGCTGATACCGGCCGTCACCGCCAGGATGAGAGCCATCTCCAGAATGGTCCCGGCTCGCGGCAATCCCCAGGCGACAAGCAATGAGGCCAGGGCCACTGTAGCCGCAGACACAGTGGCAATGACGGCAAACGCCCCGCTTCTGCCTCCCCCGGATTCTTGTTCATGAGAGTTGGTGTCAAGCACTCCGTCGTGTTGCGCGGCCGCAGATGTTGAATGCATCCTGTTGGTCATTGCCCCTTCCTCTACTCGGAGCGACCGGCCCGCGCCCGGACCGATCACATGTCTGGTTCGTATAAAAACAAAGTCAAACGGCCGGGCAGAACTCGGCCGAAGCTGCCGGTCCACATCGGAATCTGTGGGGCAGCTTCCCGCACGGCTGAACATATCGCGCTCGCATGCACCGGACAGCGTAGCCCTTCGATGGCTCACCGCCATAAACGGTCAACGCCCGGCAGACGATGACATGCGACCATCGGGCACCGGGCTGCCGCGCTCCGGGCGTTCTAATAGAGTATCGGGAAATCGTCAGTGCGGTTTATACCCGCCCAGGGATGTTTGTACGGGGACTGCAAGGCCTGCTCGCCCATCGCATGCCACTCCGTCAAACCTGCGGACGGAACATGCTCGCAACCTGCCAACGGTTGTGATAGCATAGCTTCGCCCCGGACCCATTCGGGTAACGGCCGGCGAGGCCGGGCAAGGAATCGAGCCGGAACCGAGGAAAAGCCGGAAACCGATGAGCGACCGGACACAAACCCGCCATAATGAGCCGGCCGAGGGCGAGATCGCCGCACCAGTGCGGAGCCGCTTCAACCGGACGATACTCGACTGGCTCGACGATTTCCTCGGTCACCTCGAAACCGAACGGAATGCCTCGGAACACACCATCCGAGCTTACAGCAGCGACGTCGTCGAGTTCGTCAAGGCCGCCGGCGGGGACGACGCGCTCAAACCGGCCGACATCGACCACCTCATGCTTCGAAGCTACCTGGCCCGGCTCCGAGACGACGGCCAGTCGCGGTCCACCATCGCCCGGAAACTCTCGACCATCCGGTCGTTTCTCCGGTTCCTCGTCCGCGAGGAGGTGATCGAGGACAACCCCGCAGCCGATGTCCGAACCCCGCGAAGAGAGAAGCACCTGCCGGTCACCCTCGACGAGAACGATATCCGGCTCCTCCTCGATCAGCCCGAGGCCGGGACGTTTCTCGGCGCCCGGGACCGGGCCATCCTCGAGGTCCTCTACAGCACCGGGATGCGGGCCGGCGAGCTGGTCGATTCCAACCTCGACGACCTCGACCTGATCGGCGAGGTCATCCGCGTCAGGGGGAAACGGAAAAAGGAGCGGCTGGCCCACCTCGGCAGCTACGCCGTCGCCGCACTCAACGACTATCTCGACGCTCGACGCCGCCACCCCAGGGCACCCCGGTTCGACCGCCGGGCGCTGTTCCTCAACCGGTTCGGCGAGCGGCTCACCGCGCGAAGCGTCCGTCGGATGCTCACCCGGCGGCTCAAGCAGGCCGGCCTGGACCCCCGGATCAGCCCGCACGCACTCAGGCACTCGTTCGCCACCCATCTGCTCGACCACGGGGCCGACCTGCGGAGCGTGCAGGAACTGCTCGGCCACGAGAGTTTGCAGACCACCCAGGTCTATACGCACGTCTCCGCCGAACGCCTCAAAAAAATCTACGACCGCGCCCATCCACGGGCGAAATAATCGCCGGTCGCTTGCACTCGCCGGTGACTTGCGCTATTCATGTGCATCGCAGGGAGAAGTCGGAGGGTAACACAGGTGGAGCCGTTCGAGATCATCGATCACACCGCCGACGTGGGCATCGCCGCCCGCGGCGAGACGCCGGAGGAGCTGTTCGCCAACACCGCCGCCGGGATGTTCAGCATCATCACTGATCCGAACAACGTCGAGCCGCGCACCAGCCGCCCGGTCACGGTGTCCGGTTCCGACCGGGCCGACCTGCTGGTCGCGTTCCTCAACGAGCTGCTCTTCCTGCTCGAGACCGACCGGTTTATCACCCGCCGTGTGGAGTTCGACCGGCTGACCGAGACCGAATTGGCGGCGGTCATCCACGGCGAATTCATCGGCCCGAAGCACGAGCTCGAAACCGAGATCAAGGCGGTCACCCGCCACGAGCTGACCGTCGAGCAGCGGGCCGACGCCTGGCATGCGACGGTGTTGTTCGACATCTGAAAAGGAGTATCACAATGGCAAAGGGATGGAGCGGCCCGCTGGAACAGATCGACGACTATCGGTGGCGCATCCCGAAGAGCGCCCAGTCGGGGATGCGAGTCGACGGTATCCTGTATGCCGACGACCGGCTGATGGAGATGGTCCGCCAGGACAACGCGCCGCAGCAGGTCGCCAACGTCGCCTGCCTGCCGGGGATCGTTGGGGCGAGCTATGCAATGCCCGACATCCATTGGGGCTATGGATTCTGCATCGGCGGAGTGGCCGCCACCGACATCGAGTCCGGCGGCGTGGTATCGCCCGGCGGGGTGGGGTACGACATCAACTGCGGCGTCCGCATGCTCACCACGACCCTCGAACGCGAAGCGGTCCAGGCCGAGCTGGTGCGGCTGATGGACACGATCTACAACAGCGTCCCGTGCGGGGTCGGGGTCGGAGGCCAGGTCAAGTTCTCCGGCCGCGAACAACGCGACCTGCTGGTACGCGGGGCCGAGTTCGTCGTCGAGAAGGGATACGGACGGCCGAAGGATATCGCACACACCGAAGCCCGCGGCTGCCTTGACGGGGCCGACCCGGGGGCCGTGAGCGACCGGGCGTTGCAGCGGGGCGTCAACCAGTGCGGGACACTCGGCTCGGGCAACCACTTCGTCGAGGTCCAGGTGGTCGATGAGGTCTACGACGAGGCGGTTGCCGAACAGTTGGGGATCAGGCCGGGCATGGTCACCGTCATGATCCACACCGGCTCCCGCGGGCTGGGGCACCAGGTGTGCGACGATGCGCTCCGCACGATGGAGAAGGCGATGCGGACCTACCACATCGAGCTGCCCGACCGCCAGCTCGCCTGTGCACCGGTCGGCTCGCCCGAGGGCCGCCGATACCTCGCCGGGATGCGAGCGGCGGCCAACTTCGCCTGGGCCAACCGCCAGATTCTCACCCACCACGTCCGCCGGGCGTTCGCCGAGCAGTTCCGGCGGTCCGACGAGGAGCTCGGGCTGGACCTGGTTTACGATGTCGCCCATAACGTGGCAAAGATCGAGGAGCACGAGGTGGACGGCAAGGCCCGCCGGCTCTGCGTCCATCGCAAGGGGGCCACCCGTGCGTTCGGCCCCGGTTCGCCCGACCTGCCCGAGGCGTATCGGGACCTCGGTCAGCCGGTGATTATCCCCGGCGACATGGGGCGGGCCAGCTACCTGCTGGTCGGCACCCGGACCGCGATGGAGCAGACCTTCGGCACCACCTGCCACGGGGCCGGACGAACCAAGAGCCGAAAGGAGGCCGTTCGGTCGGCGAAGGGCCGCTCCATCCAAAACGAACTGAAACAGAAAGGGATCATCGCCCGCGCCCGCAGCCCCCGCGGACTGGCGGAGGAACAGTCGAGCGCCTACAAGGATGTCGATATCGTCGTCGATGTCGTCCACCAGGCGGGGCTTTCTCGACGCGTCTGCAGGATGAAACCGATGGGCGTCGTGAAGGGGTGAGTGCAGCGCGGATAAGACGGCTGGAACATCCCGGTCGGGCCGTATAATATAGGTAGGGCCCGGAAGCCGTCCGGGCCGCCGACCGACTGAATTGCCGAGTCGCAGCCGACGAGGTTGAGACACAGAGAATGCGTAGTATTGATATGAGTCCAGAACGCCCGATCCGATGGGCCATCGTGCCGGCCCTGCTGGTTCTTTTTGGGCTTGCCGGGACTGCGCGGACGCAAGAAGCCGCGATAGACCCCCGGGTCGAACGCCAGATCGAGCTGCTGGCCACCGGGAACGACTGGGCGCGGGCCGTCGCCGCCGGGTCGCTGGGCGAGCTCGGGAGCCGGGCGGCTGTAGACCCGCTGATCGAGGCACTGGAAGATGACAACGGGCGGGTGCGGGCAGCGGCCGCAGGAGCACTCGGCCGACTCGAAGACCCCAGCGCGGTGCCGCCCCTGATCCTGCGGCTGACCGATGCGGAGGCCGAGGTCCGAACGGCGGCAGCCGATGCACTGGGCGGGCTGAAGGCACGTGCCGCGGCCGACGCCCTCCTCGGGCTCCTCCAGGACGATGCCTGGCGGGTGCGGGCCGCGGCCGGTCGGGCGTTGGCGGCGCAGGACGACCGCCGCTCCGTCCCATACCTGCTCGCGGCGCTGGAGGCCCACGAGTCGGGCGAACGAGTCGCCGCCGCCGGCGCTCTCGGCGAGATGGGCGAGCCGGACGCCGTCGATCCCCTGATCCGCGCTCTCGGCGACCGGAACCGCCACGTCCGAGCCGCCGTGGCAGCCGCACTCGGCGAGATCGGCGACATTGCCGCCCGGGAGCCGCTCGCCGATGCACTCGAGGACGACCAGGTCGGCGTCCAGGCGGCGGCCGCCCGAGCGCTCGGCCAGATCGGCGACGGCCGCTCGCTGCACCTGCTCTCTGCCGCTCTGCGGGACCGGGAGCCCGAGCTCCGCACCGCCGCGGCCGAGGGGATGGGCTTCCTCGGCGATGAACAAGCCATACCGCACCTGATGGCCGCCCTGGGCGACGAGGACCGTGACGCCCGGCTCGCTGCCAGGCGTGCCTTGCTCAAGATCGGGGGGCCCGTGGTCGGGGCGGCGATCGCCGGACTGGAAAACGAAGACCCGCAGGTCGCCACCGCCGCCGCGATCATCCTGGGCAGAGTGGGCGACCACCGGGGAGTCGATCCCCTGATCGCCGCCCTCGATGACGACCGGCACGCCCTGCGGGACGCCGCCGAGAACGCTCTGGTCGAGATCGGGGAGCCCGCGGTCGACCCGCTCATCCGGGCGCTCGACGAGGGCACGCTCGAGCAGCGCCGGCTCTCCGCCCGGGCACTGGGCACCCTTCGGTCGGCCGCCGCCCTCGATCCGCTGATGGCCGCGCTCGAGGACCCGGCGTGGCAGGTCCGGGCACAGTCGGCCCTCGCGCTCGGCAACCTGGGCGATCGGCGAGCGGTCGGCCCGCTCCGAGTCCTGCTCGAACAGGGGGACCCGCGCACCAGAGAATACGCCATGCAGGCGATTGCCATACTCGAGGCACATTGACAGGTACGATGGGCGACCGGGGCCGATACAAGGATAATCGCGAACAATGATCGATGCGAACAGAATCTGCATCGTGCGGCTCGGCGGATTTGGCGACGTGATCAACACGATGCCGGCGCTCGACGCCGTCCGCAACGCCGCACCGGACGCCCATCTCGCCTGGCTGGTCGAGACGGCCTGGAAAGACGTTCTGCCCGGGCCGCCCCGCCTCAACGAGGTCGTCGCCATGCCCAAGCGCGAGTGGATCAGCCAACTGAAGGAGATGACCGGCGTTCTGGCGCTGCCCGGCGGTCTGGCGGAGTTCGTCAAGAAGCTCCGGGCACACAAGTTCGACCTGGCGATCGACCTGCACGGGAACCTGCGGAGCGGGCTGGCCTGCCGTGCGACGGGCGCCCCCGTCCGGGCGGGCTTTGCCCCCGGCTTCTGCAAGGAGGGCAACCACCTGTTCACGAACCGCCATTACCCGGTCGGCGAGGGGCGGGTCCACCGGATTGACCGTGCCCTCGCCCTCGTCGAGCAGCTCGGGGCACCGGCCGTCACCGACCGTCCGCGCATCGACGTGGCCGATTGCCGGCTGGCCTTCGCCCGCGAGGTCTTCGACCGACACGGGCTTTCCACCCACCCGGTCGTCGCCGTCCATCCGGGGACCAGTGATTTCGGCGAGTACAAACGGTGGCCGGTCGAGCGGTTCCGCCGCGTGGCCGGCCGCCTGATCGAGCGCGGGTACCGCGTCCTGGTCACCTGGGGGCCGGGAGAGCGGGGGCTGGCCGAACGGGCGGCGGCCGGCACAGAGGCGGTCATATCGCCCGAGACGGCGTCGGTCGCGGACCTGGCCGGGCTGCTCAGCATGTGCGATGCGTTCATCGGGGCCGACAGCGGTCCCGCCGTGCTCGCCGCAGCCGTCGATACCCCGCCCGTCGTCATCTTCGGCCCGAAAGACCCCGCCGTGTACGCGCCCCGCCATCCCCGTACGAAGGTCGTCGAGGTGGAGATGGCTTGCCGACCGTGCTCCAGGCGGTGGTGCGACGACCCCCGGTGTATGCTCGACATTACCCTCGACCGGGTGATGGCCGCAGTGGACGCGCTGTTGGAAGAGATGGAAGGGAACTGAGCCGAGCGCTGGTCAGAAAAAGAATGTGCGGACTGTTTTGCCATCTGTTTTTTGGGTAT
>PWKM01000262.1 GCA_003559755.1 Planctomycetota bacterium | reverse complement strand
TCAGCCGGATCTGCATTGCCTGCCCCGACACTTTGAACTCGCGGGCAATGTCCCGCGCGATCTCAACGGTGGGTTCTGCTTCCTTGCTCAAACCCCAGCGACTTCGTAACTCTGCCATTTCCCGGGCGGCCGCGTAGGGGGATGCGCCTGCTCGGTGGCCCCTCCAGGCGCGGGCTACCATATCGGTCGGCATCAAGAGCGCGGCCGAGAATGCGTTGGCCTGCCATTCGGCCCGGCTCCTGGCGGACCGGGTTCGGCACACGATGGACGGTTTCCGCATACCCCGGAAGAGGGTGGGCTGAGCCGTATCTTCCTGGCACAAGTGTCGGTGGAGTTCCCAGTGACCGATCTCGTGCCCGACCGTAAATCGGTAGCGCCCCTCCTTCTTGGGATGTTTTACGGGGTCGAGGGATTCGTCCACGACAACCTGCCGGTCCTCCACCCACGTGGCGCCGAGCGCGTCCGGCACGCGCAAGCGAGCGGCCAGATCGTCAAAATTGAAATGGAGATCGAGTTGGCACTCCAGAATCTCATCAACGGGGATCGGCGGCCGCTCGATGACACCGAACTTCTCGCCATACTGCCAGAGCAGAAAATGTGCGGCACACTCGATCTCCTCCATCGAAAGGTACGGCACCCACATGACGCGCTCCTGTCTACTTTTTCCTCTTACGAATACGACGGGTCAGCGCCTCGATGTCTTCTTCGGACAGTTCCAGTTCGCGCGCCGTCCTCAGGAAGTTCGCCATCGCTTTGGGATAGGTCTGGATGATCTCCGGCAGGTCGGGGTCGACCCGGCCGGCGAGAGCCAGGAGCTCATCCGCGTCGACATCCAGCAGCTCGGCCATCCTCTTGATCTTGTCGGGAGCCGGCGGGTTGAAATCGCCAGTCTCGATCTTGCTCAAGAACGTCGGACTGATCCCGATTTTTGCGGCGAACTGCCGGAGCGAGAAGGTGGGATCGTTCTTCCGTTTCTTCTCCCGCAATCGTCGTATCAGCGCCCCGAACTCTCGGTTACCTGCCATATTGGCCCTCTCCGCCTCCCGCGGTTTATGTGCAACGTGATCGGCCACACGCCAACCGTTAACTGTTCAGGTAATATAAACGTTTCGCGCGGGGCTTGTCAAGGGGCTTGTCGGCGATTTTGGGCATGTTTTTGGAATCATTGAGAGAACTCGCGCCACATCCGCCGCTGCTCGTCCGGTGAGGCCGGCTCCCACCGAAGAAAACGCCAGAGGTCCGAATCAGAAATCATGTGGGCCATCGCAAATGAACGCCTTTTGTATGAGTTTTAATCGGCAGACCTGTGCGGGAGAACAATCCGGAGCCCTTCCCGTCCGAATTCGTGCAGTGTATCGGCAACGCCCGCTGCCGGCAAGTTCCGCGCGGGGAGCGGCGGCACGGCACGTCCAGATTTCTTGATATTTTTCCCGACACAATGGGCGTCCGTCCAGTATTAATCCTGATAGAGGGACAGTGTCGCGTTATGTGCGAGAGATCGATGACGGCAGAACCGGGACGTATTCGAGTCCGCTACGTGCGGGTGGACGCCGAGGAAGAGGCACCGCTGCGAGAGGCCGTGGCGGAGCTCCAGGCGAAGAGCATCCTTCGTCATGCCCGGTCTCGGAAAGGTCGAGAAAGCTCGAGGAATTGAGTTGCTTTGCCGGCCGAAAGAAGGCTCAATGTGTCCGGTAGCAAGAGTTTACGGATAGAATAGATGGCCCGAAGACGGGAGAACGGACGACGGCGGAAAAACGAACGCAACCGCTGCGCCATCTACCTCCGGGTTTCGACCGACAAGCAGGTCGAGCGGGACTCGCTCCTGGCCCAGGAGTCGCAACTGCTCTCCTACGCCCAGATGCGGGAATGGACCGTGGTCAAGGTGTTCACCGACGCCGGCTTCTCGGCGAAGAACACGAAACGGCCCGCCTACCAGAAGATGCTCCAGTGGGCCAGAGACGGGAAGCTCGATATTATCCTCGCCGCCCGGATCGACCGCGTGTCCCGCAACCTGGGCGACCTGCTCGGGTTGATCGACCACCTCAAGACGTGGGACGTCGAGTTCGTATCTGCGTCCCAGTCGTTCGACACCTCGACGCCGATGGGAAGTCTCACCCTGAACATCCTGGGCAGCTTCGCCCAGTTCGAGCGCGACGTGACCGCCGAGCGAGTGCGCGAGAACATGCGGGAACGGGCCAAGGGCGGGGTATGGAGCGGCGGGCAGACCCCGTTCGGATACCGGCTCAACAAGAAGACCAAGAAGCTGGAGATCGACGACGCCGAGGCGAAGCTCGTCCGCCAGATGTACTCCGACTTCCTCGAACACCGGAGCGTCCGGCAAGTGATCACATCGATCAACGCGGCCGGCTACCGGACGCGGAACGGGAAGCAGTGGTCGCGGGCCAGTGTCCGGCGGATTCTGTCGAGCCCGGTGTATATCGGAACGCTGCGGTACGGAAAGCGGACGGGCCAGCGGGGCGGGATGCGGCAGGTGGACGAAGAACACTGGATCGTGACCGAGAACGCGCACGAGCCGATCATCGACAAGCCGGACTTCAAAGAGGCCCGGTCGATCCTGGAGAGGAATTACGGCCGGCGGTCCTGGACGGACGCATCGCCGCACCTGCTCGGCGGGATGATCCGGTGCGGCCACTGCGGAAGTACCATGTCGGGGGTCACCAACCGCAACAGGAAACGGGGCTCGGTGCACCGCTATTACCGTTGTCTCGGCTCCATGCAGAAGGGCAAGTCCTTCTGCTCGGGGTGCTCCTACCGGGCCGATGACCTGGAGAAGGCGGTGACCGGACAGCTCGTCGGGTTCAGTTCCGACGAACTCCGGCGGGAGCTGAAAGAGTACAAGAAGCGGCTCAAGTCGCAGGTCACCCCGCTCAACCGACGTACGGAACGGCTGGAGAAGGAGTTCGACAACCTGCGCGACCGGGAGCATCGCCTGGTCGAGCTGTACGAGGAATCAGCCATCGACCTCGAGGCGTTCCGGGATCGGCGGGCCGAACTCGAGAAACAGAAGCTGGCCGTCGCGAACGAGATCGCCGAACTGGATGCGAAAATCCCGCACGGCGGAGTCCGGGCCGTTGATCCGGACGACCTGGCCGACCGGTTCGCAGACCTGCAGAAGACGTTCCCCAGCCTCTCGTTCAACGACCAGCGGCACCTGTTGCGGGCGATGATCGACGGGGCCGAGGTTTACGCTGACGGCCGGATCGATATCACGCTCAACTACCTGGCCGGTCTGGAGCAAGCGGACGTGCCCGTCGACACCTGGCGGGAGATCGCGGCCGGCAGCGCGGAACAGGAGGCGGCGGGTTGACGCGGGAGAACGAAACGAAGGCCGCCCTCTACCTGCGCGTCTCGACGGGGCCGCAGGTCGAGGGCAACAGCTTGAAGACACAGAAGAGGCGGCTGTTGCAGTACGCAGCGACGAACGGGCACTCGGTCTACGATATCTACATGGATGCCGGTCTGTCGGGCAAGAACATGCGACGGTCCGAGCTGCAGCGGATGCTGGCCGGCGCGGACGCACGCGAGTTCGACGTCGTGGTGGTGACGAAGGTGGATCGGATCTCGCGCAGCGTGCCGGACCTCATCGAACTGATCGAACGGCTTCGGGGCCATGGCGTCGAGTTCGCGGCCGTCGACCAGCAGTTCGATACGTCTGACCCGATGGGGCTGTTGACGCTGCACGTGCTGGGCAGTTTCGCCCAGTTCGAGCGCGAGCAGATGATCGAGCGGGTGAGAGAGGGACATCTGCGGCGGCTGCATGATCGCGACTGGTCGTGTGGTCCGCCGCCGTTCGGCTACCAGAAGGTCGGCGGGAAACTGGTCGAGGTGCCCGGGGAGGCGAAAGTCGTGCGGCGGATATTCGAGTTGTTCCTGGAATTGAAGAGTCGGGCCGGCGTGGCCCGCAGGCTGAACGAGGAGGGAGTCCGCACGCGCCGGGGCGCGAAATGGCATCGGAACGCGGTCACCTACATCCTCAAGAACCCGGTCTATGCCGGTGCGAACGTGTACGGGCGGTTCGAGAACGGGGATACGCGACTGAAGGATCGGGATGAATGGGAAGTGGTGCAGGGGATGAGGGAGCCGATGGTGGCGGTGGCGATATTCGGTAAGGCCGGGGAGCTTTTGAAATGGAGGAACTTTTGGATCACCCTGTATCCGACTGCCAACTCTCCCTGGAATGGCCGGTAGGGGACGCAACATAACGTGCGATACATTCCCGAGGACGTGGTGAACGACAGATGTCCACTGGCCTGTTTGCCCAGGCGGGCCGCCAACTCCGTCAACACGAAGATGGCCATTTCCGGACCTTGGGCGTAGATGGCTTCGCCTGTTCGCGCATCATGGAGAGACTGAATTCGACGGTTGTTTGTTCGTTGACAAGCTTCATGCCCATCTTTCATACGCACAATTACCCAAGATTAGATTTTCTGCTTGCCTACTCCGGTGTGCCGCGGTAAAATGCTTTTCACTTGACTTAAGTGTTACCTTGCGGCATCCCCGGATCTGGGTGCGATCACCGCTACCAGGAGCGGAAATTCCGGTTCGGCTGCTGCGGGTGGGAATGCATGAACAAGACAGTCTTTTACGCGCGAAGCTCCTCGCCGAACCAAGCTACGCCGACCTGGCAACTGCTGTCAGACCATCTCACAAATGCCGCCGAACTCGCCGAGTCCTTCGCTGAAGCATTCGGTTCCAGTGATTGGGGCCAACTTGCCGGACTGTGGCACGACATTGGGAAATACCGGCAGGAGTTCCAACAGAAGCTCCGGGGAGCGAACGTCTCGGTCGATCACTCAGGGGCCGGAGCGGCTCTGGCCCGTGAGCGCGATGACAAGCTCGGTCTTTTTCTCGCTCTTGCCATCGCAGGCCACCATAGCGGTCTGGCCAATATCGTCTCTACGGAATGCGGCCCCAAGCCGCTCAAGCAGCGACTTCGGGAGAACATTCCAGTTCTTGAGGCGATCCGCTCGGACCTTCCCAATGAAATCGCCGAAAGGCCAGTTCCCGATTTGCCAGCCTTCTTATGGAGAGCTCCCAAGGGCCGTCCCGACATACAAATGGAGCGTCGCCGTAGGGCGTTCTGGACGCGATTCCTATTCTCCGCCCTGGTCGATGCAGACCGTCTGAACAGCGAGGCCTTCGCGGATCCGACCGTCGCCGCGACCCGGTCAAGGTATGCGGACATTGCCGATCTTAAGAATCGACTCGATGCTTGCATTAACGATAAGGTCGCGAATCTATCAGCCGAGGCGCGGGAGCGCGAGGTTAACAAAGCCCGCTCCGAAGTCCTTCGAGCCTGCCGCTCGGCCGCCGAGGACCGCCCCGGCATATTCTCGCTCACCGTACCGACTGGTGGCGGAAAGACGTTATCCTCTATGTCGTTCGCTCTCCGCCACACCAAACACCACGGTCTTCGGCGTATCATCGTGGTTATCCCGTACACGAGTATTATCGAGCAGAACGCCGAGGAATACCGGAACGCGCTCGGCGCCGAAAACGTCATCGAGCATCATTCCAATCTCAACCCGGAAACACGCGAGGCCCGATACGGCGATGACCTCGTTCGTCGTCATGAACTCGCCTGCGAAAACTGGGATGCGCCGGTGGTCGTCACGACCACCGTCCAGTTCTTCGAATCCCTGTTCTCCAACCACCCCTCGCGCTGCCGGAAGCTGCACAATATAGCTCGAAGCGTGGTGATTCTCGACGAAGTACAGACCCTCCCCGAGCAGTTCCTTGTCCCGATCGTCGACGCACTCAACGAACTGGTCTCGAACTACGGATGCTCCATCGTCCTGTCAACGGCGACGCCACCGGCCTTGGCGGCGCGCAACAGCTTTCCCGCCGGCCTCAGGAATGTCCGCCCGATCATCACCGCCCCCTTGGCCCTCTTCCAACGACTGAGCCGCGTGAGCTACACCTGGCCCGCGGCCGATGACAAACCGGCTGGCTGGGATGAACTGGCAGCGGAACTGGCGGACGAGCCGCAGGTGCTCGTCGTGGTCCATCGCCGCAAGGACGCTCGGGAACTCGCCACACAACTGGGCGCCCGGACAGATAACGATTCCGCCGTTCACCTGTCGGCCCTGATGTGTCCGGCTCATCGGTCCGCCGTTCTGAAACAAGTGAATGCAACTCTGCTCACCGGTGCCCCCTGTCGCCTGGTGTCCACCCAGCTCATCGAAGCAGGTGTGGATATTGACTTCCCGGTGGTTTATCGCGCCCTCGCAGGTCTGGACAGCGTGGTACAGGCGGCCGGTCGCTGCAATCGCGAAGGGAGGCTGGCCCGCGGCCGCGTCGTCGTTTACCGGGCGCCGACCTAGCCGCCTCTGGGAATGCCACAACGTGGGGCGGAGACCACCCTCTCCCTGCTCAAGGAGAAAGGAAGCGAGCTCGACCCGAACGACCCCGCTCTGTTCGACACCTACTTTCGAATGCTCTATCACACGGGCCACCTCGATGCTCGTGGTATCCAGGCGCTCCGGGCGGACTTCAACTTCGCAACTGTCGCGAAGCGCTTCCGCTTGATCGAAGATCAGTTCTCGCATACGGTGATTGCTCCTTATGGCGATGCTCCGGCATGGCTGGACGCGCTGCGCGAAGAGGGACCGAACCGTAGGACACTCCGGGCGCTCCAGCCCTACACGGTGAACATATACAGCCGCTCGTTCGCCCAACTCGTAGATGTCGGGGCGCTCGAGGAGGTCTCGGAACGGCTCTTCACACTGGCGACCGGCTTCGAACACCTGTACGACGATTCGTTCGGTTTGATTGATGGCGACGAGCCGAGGTCCAGCCCCGGCTCGCTAATTGTATAACCGGCTTTGTTTTGGAGGAAAATGAGATGGCACCGAATCGCAGCCCGACGTTGAGCTTGCGGGCCCGCGGCCCGCTGGCC
>PWKM01000062.1 GCA_003559755.1 Planctomycetota bacterium | reverse complement strand
GAGGCGTTTGAAAAGCGGGGCGTCCGGTTTACACCTATTTTCACCGCCAAGGACCTCGGCGTGGAGCCATAACCTGTGAGTGAGCCGGGAACAGAACAGACGAGAGATGAGGCGGGCGGCCCGCAGCCACATTCCGGGCAGTGCCAGCACCTCTGTCCGATATGCAACACACAGTGCTGCAGCCGTCCGGCAAGCAGGGGGAACCGTTGCTCGATGCATCCCCGGAACATCAGCGGCCATCGCGCCCCGACCGACGACGTGACCGAGATGAGTTCGCTCCGCGACGAGATCGAGCGGATGGTTGAAAAGGGCCGGCCGTTGCACGGGGTCCGCTTGGCCTACACCGACCTCAAGGACATCCACCTCGAGGCCGCCGATCTCCGGGGCGCCGACCTGCACGAGGCACAGTTGCAGGGCGCCCATCTCGACCGGGCGCGGCTCGACGGTGCGAACCTGTATAACGCCGACCTGCGGGGCGCCCGTCTGGCGGGCGCGAAGCTGGCCGGGGCGTGCATCGACTGGGCCGACCTCCGGGGCACCCGGGGGCTGCGGCCGATCGATTGCCGCCCCATCCTGCCCACCGTGCCGGGCTTTCGAAGCATCAAACGGATGTTCCAGGAGTCCGATCACCGGGATGGAGCGAGCGAGTTTGCGTTCCGGGAGACCCGCCAGCGGAGGCGGGACCTGGGGGCAAGACACAGCGAATGGTTCCGTTCCTTCCAGGGCGTGCGAATCTTCGGACTGTGGCTGACTCACTGCGTGCTCGAGGTTCTCTGCGGATATTTCGAGAGATACCTGCTGCCGCTGCTGTGGTCCCTGCTCATCATCCTGGTCTGCGGGGGGGTGTACGCGGTCGGCAACGGCATTTACTCCGCCGATGTCGCCGTGCTGGACGCGGTTCTTTCAGAAGAGGTCGCCACCGAGGTCCCCCGCGAAGGAATCAGTCTGCGCGAGGGCATCTATTTCAGCACCGTCACATTCACCACCCTCGGCTATGGCGATTATCGGCCGCACCCCGGCATATGGCGACTGGTCGCCGGGGCACAGGCGTTCACAGGGGCGTTCCTGATGTCGGTCTTCGTGGTGACCCTGGCCCATCGGTACGTTGTGCGTTGAGGCCCGGCACGGGCATATCTGCCCGGCGGTGCTCCGTCATTTCCGTTCCCACCGGACGCCCTCGGGGGTGTCCTTGAGGATGATCCCGCGTGCGGCCAGGTCGTCGCGGATGGCGTCGGCCCGGGCGTAGTCCCGCTCCGCCCTCGCCTGCTGACGTTCCTCGATCAGAGCTTCGATCTCCGCGTCGAGAGCGTCGCCGCCCTCCGCCCCCTCGTCGGTCAGCACGCCGAGCACGGCGTCGATCTCCCGGACGGCCTCCGCGCACCGGCGGGCGTCGGCGGCGCCGACATCGAGCTTGTACACCTGCCGGATGAACTCGAACAGGTGTGCCAGGGCCGGTGCGATGTTGAGGTCGTCGTCCATCTCCCGCTCGAAATCCGCCTTCATCGTATCGATGAGTTCGCCGACCCGCGGGTCCTCGCCTTCGCCGGATTTCGCCCGCATGTTCCTGATGAACTCGTTGAGCCGCTCGACGGCGCCGGCGGCGGCCTCGACGGCGTCGAAGGTGAAGTTCATCGGCTGTCGGTAGTGCGACGCGAGCAGGGTGTATCGGATGGCCATCGGGTCGAGCCCCCGGTCGAGCAGGTCGCGGAGGGTATAGAAGTTGCCCAGCGATTTCGACATCTTCTCGCCCTCGACGAACAGGTGGCGGACGTGCATCCAGTAGTTGACGAACGGCTTGCCGGTCGCCCCCTCGGCCTGTGCGATCTCGCACTCGTGGTGGGGGAAGATGTTGTCCTCGCCGCCGGTGTGGATGTCGATGGTGTCGCCGAGGTATTTCTGGGTCATCGTCGAGCATTCGAGATGCCAGCCGGGATAGCCGACGCCCCAGGGGCTGTCCCATTTCATGATGTGGTTGGGGTCGGTGATCCACAGGGCGAAGTCGTGCGGGTCTCGCTTGTCCGGGTGTACGTCGAGCCGTGCCCCCGCCCGGAGCCGGTCGAGGGTGTTGCCGGAGAGCTTGCCGTATTCGGGGAAGCTCGTCACGTCGTAGTACACGCAGTCGCCGGACCGGTAGGCGTGCCCGTTTTCGAGCAGCCGTTTCACCGTCTCGATCATCTCCTCGACGTGCTCGGTCGCCCTCGGGTAATGGGTGGCCCGCCTGATGTTCAGGGCGTCGATGTCCTCGAAGAACGCGTCGGTGTAGAACGCGGCGATCTGCCAGGGGTCTTTCTTCTCCTTGCGTGCCGCCTCCTCCAGCTTGTCCTCGCCCTCGTCGGCGTCGTCGGTCAGGTGGCCGACGTCGGTGATGTTCATCACCTGGGTTACCTCGAGCCCCTTGTATTCGAAGTAGCGGCGGAGCAGGTCGGCCAGCATGAACGCCCGGAAGTTGCCGATGTGGGGGAACATGTAGACGGTCGGGCCGCAGTTGTACATCCGGACGGTGCCCGGCTCGACCGGGGCGAACTCTTCCTTGCGGTTGGTCAGCGTGTTGTAGAACGTGAGCGCCATGGGTTATCCTTGCTCCTGGCGTCTGATCTCGCGGGCCTTCGAGATGTCATCGTGGATATCCATCACTGCCGACACTCGCTCCTGCGGGGATAGCGAGAGCCAGAATCTCAGGTCCCAGTCCTCGGCCTCTTCGTGGCTGTGGGCGATATTGCCGACCATCCGCTTCCGCCGTTCTGCACTGCGCTCTTTCAGGCCCATATTTTCCTCCTTGACGGCTCCAGTATAGCAGAGAGCGTAACGGTGGCAACAACGGCGCGGCCCTGCCGCCCGGTCGGGCCGGGTCAGGCTTCGGCGAGCAGGACCACGGCCTCGGCGGCGACGGCCTCGCCTCGCCCGATCGGCCCCAGCCCTTCGTTCGTTTTCGCCTTCACGTTCACCGCCCCGGCCGGCAGGTCGAGGTCGGCGGCGATATGTTCCCGCATCGACTGTTTGTGCGGGCCGAGTTTGGGCCGTTCGAGCAGGACAGTGGCATCGACCTGTGTGACGCGAAGCCCCCGGTCGGCCAGGAGTCCGGCCGCTGTTCGCAGCAGCCGCCGGCTGTCGGCGCCCCGGTACTGCGGGTCCGAGTCGGGGAAATGGTCGCCGATGTCGCCCAGCCCGGCGGCGCCGAGCATGGCGTCGATGATCGCGTGCAGCAGCGCGTCGCCGTCGGAATGGGCGACCGGGCCGCATGCATCGTCCACCTCGACCCCGCCGAGGACCAGCCGCCGGCCGGCCTCCAGCCGATGCAGATCGCTGCCGATTCCAATACGCATTCGCCACCTCCTTGGCCCGCAGTATAGCAGAAAGCCGGACCGGAATAAAAACAGACACGCCGGCGGACTACTTGATGTCGTACTTCTTCAGTTTTCGGAAGAGGGTTGCGACACCGATGTTGAGCAGGCCGGCGGCCTTCTCGCGGTTGCCGTCCGTCTTGCGAAGCGCGGCGACGATGGCCTGTTTCTCGTAGTCCTCGAGCCGGTCGCCCTCCCGCGGGGGCTCCGGGATGGGGTCCACGCCGTCGAACTGCTCCTCGTCGATCAGATCGGTCGTCGTGAGTGCGAACGCCCGTTCGATGGAGTTCTGGAGCTGGCGGACGTTGCCCGGCCAGTCGAGTTTCCGCAGGGCGTTGATCGCGCCGGCGGAGAGGCGCACGTTCCGGCCGGCGGCGTCGTTGAGCTGGTCGAGGAAGTGGCGGGCGAGCGGCTCGATGTCTGCCCGACGCATCCGAAGCGGCGGCAGGTGAATGGGGATGACGTGCAGCCGGTAGAACAGGTCGCGCCGGAACTCGCCGTCGGCCATCGCCGACCGCAGGTCGCGGTTCGTGGCGACGATGACCCGGGCGTGGAACGGCCTCGGGCGGGTGGCCCCGACGGGCCGGACCTCGCGCTCCTGGAGCGCCCGAAGCAGGCCGGCCTGGAGCGGCGCCGGCAGCTCGCCGATCTCGTCGAGGAACACGGTCCCCTTGTCCGCCGCCCGGAACAGGCCGGGCGAGTCGGCGTGGGCGCCGGTGAACGCTCCCTTCTTATGCCCGAACAGCTCGCTCTCCAGGAGATTGGCGGGGATGGAGCCGCAATCGATGGGCACGAACGGCTGGGTGGCGTTCGGCCCGGCCTCGTGGATGGCCCTGGCCACCAGCTCCTTGCCCGTGCCGCTCTCGCCCTGGATCAGCACGGTCGAGCGCCCGGCCGCCGCCCGTTCGATGAGGTCGCAGATCGATGCCATCTCGCGGGATGCGGCCACGATGCCGTGGAACCGGGTCGCGCCCCGGCCGCCATCTTTCGTCTGAGGGCGGCTTCGGCTCGCCAGTTCGGCGATTCCCTTGAGCCGTTCCACGTCGAACGGCTTGGAGAGGTAGTCGAGCGCCCCGGCCTTCACCGCGTCGAGTGCATCCTCGACCGATGCGTGTCCGGTCATGATGGCGACGGCCAGGTCGGGCTTCCGTCTGCGGGTCTTCTGGAACAGGTCGAGGCCCGAGCCGTCGGGCAGCCGGACATCGAGCAGGACCAGGTCGTACTCATCGCCCTCCAGCTTGTGGCGGGCGGTGGCCAGGTCCGGGGCCTCGTCGACGGTACATCCGGCAGATTCGAGCACCTCGCGGCACAGGCCCCGGATGCCCAACTCGTCATCGACTACCAGTACGCGCAGCTCGTCGTCCACTGCTCCTCCTCAGTCAAACTCCAGCATTGCCTTGACCACCCCGTCCGCCCGGGCGGCCGACAGTTCGAACGCGGCCGGCGCCTCGTCCAGCGGGAAGGAGTGGATGCACATCCGCGTCAGGTCGCGTGCCGGGCCGTTGATCAGCCGGACGGCGTCGGCCAAAGTGCGGTTGGCCCGCCGCGCGTTGTAGATGGTAAGCTCGGCCCGGCGGACCGCGTTGATGGGGACCGGGACGGTCTCCTCGGACGGGATGCCGATGATACACGCCCGGGCGCCGAGCCGCGGCGAACGGACGGTCCAGTCGATCGCCCGGACGTCGCCGGCCGCCTCGAACGCGACATCGGCCCCGCCGTCGGTCAGGTCGCGGATGGCCTCCACCGGGTCGAGTGCGATGTCCAGCGTTTCGAACCCCATCTCTTCGGCGAGCCGGCGCCGCTCGGGGACCGGCTCCGCCAGGATGATCCGGCCGGCGTCGCGGGCGCGGCAGGCGACGGCGGTGGACAGCCCGATGGGGCCGGCCCCGAATATGGCGACGTTCTCGCCCCGCCGCACGTCGGCGAGCCGGGCGGCGTGGATGCCCACGCCCAGCGGTTCGCACATCGCGGCCGCGGCGAAACTCATCTCGTCGGGGATGGGCTCGACGTTCTCCTCGATGGTCAGAATCGACTCCCGCATCGCACCCTGGACCATCGGGGTCCCCAGGAAGACGACATCCGGGCAGATATTCTGCCGGCCCTCGCGGCACGGGCGGCACTCGCCGCAGGGGATGCCCGGCTCGACGGCCACGCGGTCGCCGGGCGATACCGAGCTCACCCCGTCGCCCACCTCGGCGACCACCCCGGCGCACTCGTGCCCTACGGCGTAGGGATACTCGGTAATGACCTGGTTTCCGATGTTGCCCCGCCGCCAGTAGTGAACGTCGGAGGCGCACACACCGCAGGCGGTGGGGCGAACGACGACCTGGCCCGGTCCGGGCGGCGGTTCGTCGGGGACGTTGGCCCAGGCGAACTCGCCCCGGGCCACCAGTGCAAATGCCTTCACAGCAGTCCTCCTCTCTCTCGGTGGGATCCCATTATATCGGCCCGGCCCGGCCCGGTCGAGTTTGAGTGGCGGCGGATTCGCGCGGGATGCCGGGCCGGCTGCGCCGGTTTTCGCCCCTCTTTCTCTGGTTCGGCGGGCCGGCGAATTGACCGGCCGGACGGGCCGTCCTATAATCGCGGCTCGTCGGCCAATTGTCCTGCTGAGGCCCCGCGATGCACCCCGAACAGAGCAGCCCCATCAAGGTGGCACACGTGATCACTCGCTTCATACGAGGCGGGGCGCAGGAGAATACCCTGCTGACCGTGAAGGGGCTGGCCGAGAAGCCCGAGTTCAGCCCGTGCCTGATCACCGGGCCGGGCCTCGGGCCGGAGGGCGATTTCCTGCCGGAAGCACGCGATGCCGGCATCGACGTGTTCCTCGTCGGATCGCTCCGCCGCGAGATCAACCCCTGGCTCGACCTGAAAGCCCACCGGGAACTCAGGCGGCTGTTCGCCGAGATACAGCCCGACATCGTGCATACGCACAGCTCGAAGGCGGGCATCATCGGCCGGAAGGCGGCGAAGGACGAGGGCGTACCCCACATCGTCCACACCATCCACGGCCTGCCGTTCCACGATTACGAAAGTGCATGGCGGAACTGGCTTTACATAATGCTCGAACGGTGGGTCGGGCGGTACACCGACCTGGTCATCAGTGTCGCCGACGCGATGACCGCCAAGGCGGTGGCCCGGAATATCGCGCCCCGAGAGAAGTTTGTGACCGTGTACAGCGGGATGGAGGTCGAGCCGTTCCTCGAGGTCGGCCACGACAGCACGGCCGTCCGCCGCCGGCTGGGCATCGACCCGCACAGCCCGGTCATCGGGGTCGTCGCCCGCATCAGCCCGCTCAAGGGGCACGAGTTCATCATCCGGGCCGCGCCCGGGATCCTCGCCCGATATCCGCACGCCCGGTTCCTGTTCGTGGGCGACGGGCACATCCGGGACGAGATGGAACAGTTGGCCGGGTCGCTCGGCGTCCGCAGTGCGATCGTCTTTGCCGGGCTGCGCGAGCCGGGCGACATCCCCGAGCTCATCCGGGCCATGGACCTGCTGGTTCACGCCTCGCTTCGCGAGGGGCTGGCGCGGGTATTGCCCCAGGCCCTGTTGTCGGGCGTCCCGGTCGTGTCATACGACGTGGACGGCGCCCGCGAGGTGGTAATCAACGGCAAGACCGGATGGCTGGTCGAGCCGGAGTCCGTCGAAGGCCTCGAATCGGCCGTCATCGAGGCGCTGGACGACCTCGGTCGTGCCCGCCGGATGGCCGAGGTCGGCCGCGACATATGCAGGAGCCGGTTCCCCTGGCAGGTGATGGTCGATTCCATCGCAGAGCAGTACCGCCGACTGCTGGAAACCGAAGCTCCGCCCTGATACAACTGTGCTCGTTGCAAGACGGAGATGCCCTCACAGTCCGATGCCGCCCACAGACGCCTGCAGCGAGGTGAGACCGCCATGCAGATATCCGTTCCCCGTTTACGAACGGGCCGCCACATATTCAAGTTCCAGTTTTCGCCCGACGAATACACCGAGATCGAGGCCGGCGACGCCGTCGATTTCAGGGGCGACGTGGAGGTCGTCGCCACCGCCCACAAGATGGGCATGCAACTGTTCGTCACCACCGAGGCCCAGGCCACCGTCGCCCTCGAGTGCGCCCGATGTCTGGAGCCGTTCGTCCTGCCACTCGCCGCCACCGCCGGCGCGCTTTACGTGCCGGAGGAGACGTTCGACCGGGCCGAATCGCGCACCCACGTCATCGAGAGCGAGAGCGAACGAGTGATGTACTACCGGCAGGGCGTGGTCGATCTCGGCGAGCAAGTCATCGAATCGCTCGCCCTGGCCGCACCCAGAAAGCCGCTGTGCCGGGCGGATTGCCACGGAATCTGCCCCCGCTGTGGGCAGAACCTGAACGAGGGCGGTTGCGACTGCCGACCGGGCGAGGATTTCGGGCATCCGTTCCGCCGGCTGCTCCGGTAAATCGATGGCGGGGCGAGGACCGGTCGCCCGGGAATGACCGGGCTTGATTCGACATAGTCATTTGACATGTACCGTCCGCTTCTTGTACCATCACCGACGTTCGGTGTTTTTCGGAGGTATGCCATGGGGGCACAAACCGGTTGTCTTCTGGAGGCGTCCCAGGCGTCGCCCGAGGTGGTGGCCGACCTCGGCGACCGGCTGGGGGCGGCGTCCCTGTTCCTGCGCGGCCCGATGTCACTCTCCGCCATCGAGTCGAAAGCCCCGGTCAAACCGGCCGACGGCCGCCTGCCCGGGGTGTGGATAACAGAGGACGACTCGGCCCTGCGCTCGGCGATGGACGTGGCCCGAGGCCAGGGGATGGATGTCTATCTCGCCATCGAGAACCCGCTGATTGGCTCGCCCGAATGGGGCGACCTCCTGGCTGAGGACAACAGCGGGCGCTCGACGGAGAAGATCGACCCCGTCCGGCCGCTCATATGCCCCAACCATCCCAAGCTGCTCGGCTGGGTGGCCGATCTGGTCGTCGGGGTGTACGAGGCATATCGCCCGACGGGGGTCCTGCTTTGCGACGTGTCGCTCGGCTCGCCGGCCTCCATCGACAACCTGTTCACCTGCTGGTGCGACCTGTGCCGTGCCCGGGTGGGCGAGCTGGGCTACGATCCGGACCAGGTGCGGATCGGGATGCAGGGCGCCCGGACCAAGCTGGCCGACATCCGGCCCGAGGTCGCAGGTATCCCCGATTTCGGGCTGGGGCTGCTGCTCGACGGGATCGGGTTCGACATCGGGCTGATGGACTGGTTCAGCTTCCGGGCCGACTCGGTCAGCGCCTGCCTGTACGAGATGCGGCAGGCACTGGCCCGGAAAGACACCACCGTCCGGATGGCCATCCTCAACAAGGGGCCGACCGCCGCCATGCTGGCCGGGCAGCGCCGAGAGGACGCGCTGCGAGATACCACCCTCGCCGACGCCTACGTGCCCGTGATCTGCGGGCGCGGCTCGGGCATACCGGAGATGCTCGCCGGGCACGCCCGGCAGGTACACGAGGCCGCCGAGGGGATCGACGAGCGCTCGGCGCTCGCCCTCGCCGCACGTATCCACGGCTACGCCGGCGTGCCTCTGCCCGACCGGATCGCCGAGCTGGACGAATCGCCGACCGAGGAACTGCTCCGGGCCTGCGCACAGCGCGAGCTGGCCTACACCCTCGTCGCACCGGGCGAGGTCCCCCGCTGGCCGGCCATCGATTGCGAGGGCTTGCCGTCCAACCTGGTCAGCGACGTGGCGGACCAGATCGAGCAAAGCGGAGCCGACGGCATCCTGTACATCGGAGTCCCCAGATGATTAAAGACGCTATCGGCCGGCTTGTCGCCGGACAGGACATGACCCGCGAGATGACGGTGAACGCGATGAAGGCGATCATGAGCGGCGAGACCACTCCCGCCCAGACCGCCGCGTTCATCACCGCACTGGCGATCAAGGGCGAGAGCGTGGACGAGATCGCCGGCTGCGCCGAGGTGATGCGCGAGAAGGCGGTCACCATCCGCGCCGAGGAGCCGTTTGTCGACGTGGTGGGGACCGGCGGCGACAAGATTGGCACGTTCAACGTGTCGACGGCCGCCGGCCTGGTCGTCGCCGGCGCCGGTATCCGGGTGGCGAAGCACGGCAATCGGGCCGCCTCCTCGCGGAGCGGCAGCGCCGACGTGCTGGCCAAGCTGGGCGTGAACCTCGATGCCGACGTGCCCGCAGTCGAGCGATGCATCGCCGAGGCCCGGTTCGGGTTCATGTTCGCACCGAAGATGCACGCCGCGATGAAACACGCCATCGGACCCCGCCGCGAGATCGGCATCCGGACCGTGTTCAACATCCTCGGCCCGCTCACCAACCCGGCCGGCGCCCGCAACATGCTGCTCGGCGTGTTCAGCGAACAGATGGTTGACGTGCTCGCCTCGGTGCTTCGCAACCTGGGCAGCGACCGGGTGTACGTGGTGCACGGGATGGACGGCCTGGACGAGATTACCACCACCGACGAGACCGTGGTGGCCGAGCTGAACGACGATGTCATCAAGACCTATCGGATCAAACCCGAAGACTTCGACCTGCCAAAGGCGACGCTGGAAGACCTGATCGTCGAGGGGCCGGACGAAAGCGCCGAGGTTATCCGGGGTGTCCTCGCCGGCCGGCCCGGCCCGGCCAGAGACATCGTCGTGCTCAACGCCGCGGCCGGTATCGCCGCAGGCGGCGGAGCACCCGACCTGAAAACCGGGGCGGTCAAAGCCGCCGAGGCCATCGACTCGGGCTCGGCAAACGCGGTGCTCGAAAAGGTCGTCGAGATCAGCCACGAAGGATGACACAGAACAGACAACTCTCCGACCGGCCGACAGAAAGCGAACCGGCCTCATCGGCCGGACAAAGCGGGTAACACAACACGACATGACAGAGAAAAACAAACCGGACGTCCTCATCATCCACTGCGACGGCGGCTCGCGCAACAACCCCGGACCGGCCGCATTCGGCTACGTCATCCGGGACGAACAGGGCGGGACCGTCGAGCGGCGCGGCGAATATCTCGGTGAAACGACCAACAATGTCGCCGAATACAAAGGTATCATCGCCGCGGCACGGCGGGCCGGCGAACTGGGCGCACGCCGCGTCGTCTTCCGGCTCGACAGCCAACTGATCGAACGCCAGATCGCCGGGCGATATCGCGTCAAGGCGAAGCACCTGAAGCCCCTGTTCGAGGAACTGAAGGGCCTGCTCGCCGAGATACCCGACTGCCGGATCGAGCACGTCCGCCGGGAGCAAAACGAGGAGGCCGACCGGCTGGCGAACCGGGCGATGGACCGTCGAGGAGTGGTGCAGTGATCGAACTGGCCGTGGTCGCCGGGCCGAACACCGGAGAATCATTCCGGGCCGCCGAAGAGTCGTTCATCATCGGTCGGGCCCGGACGAACCGGGTCATCCTGCTGGACAAGAAGGTCTCGGGCCGGCACGCCGAGATCTCTCTCCAGGGCGACAAATATGTCATACGCGACCTGGGCAGCACGAACGGAACCTACGTCAACGGCCGGGCCGTCCGGCAGGCGCAGATTCGCCCGGGCGACGAGGTGCGGGTGGGCCAGACCGTCCTCAAGGTCGTCGCCATCGACCTCCAGGAGGAGGAGCCGCAGACCGGGCGGGTCCGAATCTCCGACGCCGACGCCTACGAGCACGTCCCCGTCCACGCCCGGCTGTCGTCCGAGCGGCCGCCGCCCATCCTCGATGAGGAAGGCGGGCAGCCCTCGATGCAGACAGTGGTCGAGGCGTATCACAACCTGTTCGCCATGTACGAGGTGGCGAGCTTGCTCCAGAGCAACATCCGGGGCGACCGGCTGCTGGACGAGATACTGGGGCTCATCTTCCGCAACCTGCGGGCCGAGCGGGGGGTGGTGATGCTGTTCGACAGTGAGACCGGCGAGCTGACCCCCCGCGCCTTCCGGTCGCGACCGGGCGTCGACGAGAGCGAGATGCGCATATCGAGGACCATCGTCAACGAGGTGGTCGAAAAGCGGCAGGCGGTGCTCACCACCGATGCCACCGTCGATGAGCGGTTCAGCCAGTCCGACAGCGTGTTCCAACAGGACATCCGTTCGGCGATGTGCGCCCCGCTGAGCACCCGCGACCGGGTGCTGGGGATCATCTACGTCGATTGCCGGTCCGAGGCGGGCTCGTTCAAGCGGTCCGACCTCGAACAGTTGACCGCGATGGCCAACGAGGCGTGCGTGGCGGTCGAGAACCAGACGCTGCACGAGGCGAACCTCAAGGCCGAGCGGCTCGCCGCAGTCGGCCAGACCGTCGCCGGGCTCTCCCACTACATCAAAAACGTCCTCACCTGCATGCAGGCCGGGTCCGATATCGTCGTCACCGGCCTGGACAAGGAGCAGATGGAGTCGGTCCGCAAGGGGTGGAATATCGTCAAGCGGAACGAACGGAAGATCGCCGACCTCGCACTCAACATGCTCAGCTACTCGACCGAACGCACCCCTGCCCGGGCCCCCTGCAACCTGAACCAGGTGGCGGAGGATGTGGTCGCGGACATCAAACCGATAGCCGAGGCCGACGGGACGGCGCTCGAGCTCGGGCTGGACCCTGACCTGCCCGCGGGCATGTTCGACCCGGCGGGAATGCATCGCTGCCTGCTCAATCTGCTCAACAACGCACTCGAAGCGGTGAGAGGGAAGGGCGACGGGCGTGTGGTGGTGGCCACGGAATCCGGCGGCGACGCGATATCGGTCCGCATCGCCGACAACGGCCCCGGCATCCCCCCGGACCTGCAAACGAAGATATTCGACGTGTTCGTGAGCACCAAGGGCGACGCGGGAACCGGGCTGGGCCTGGCGGTGGTCCGAAAGATCGTGCACGAGCATACGGGCGAGATAAGCGTCCGGTCTGACCCGAACACCGGCACCGAGTTTACCCTTCGCCTGCCCATCGAGCCGGACGAATAACCGCAGGCCGGCGGCCGACTGCCTGCCCGGGCGCAAACGCACCGGGGTGTCACTGGCATGACGGGTGGGGGCTGTTTGGGGAGCGATTCAACGCCGCCTGGTGCGGTCCGATTCCTACTGCGCCGCCTTGTCGTACTCCGGCGGCGCCGGGTTGTGTTCGTCCTCTTCCAGGAACACCCCGATGCTCAGATATTTTTTGCGGCGGTCGGCGACGAGTTCTTCCGGCGAGGCGCCCTCCAGTTCGTCGAAATGTTTGCACACCGCTTCCTTGACCGTCTGTACGGTCGTCCTCGGGTTCCAGTGAGCGGCGGGGAGGGGCTCCGGAATGATTTCGTCGATGATGCCCAATTCGCTGAGGTCCTGGGCGGTGAGCTTGAGGGCTTCGGCCGCCTGGGCCCGCTTGTCGGCGGTCCGGAACAGGATGGACGAGCATCCCTCGGGCGATATGACCGAGAAGATCGAGTGTTCGAGCATGAGCAGGCGGTTGCCCAGTGCGAGGGCGAGTGCCCCGCCGCTCCCGCCTTCCCCGATGACTACGGCGACGACCGGGACGCGGAGCCCGAGCATGCACAGGAGGTTCTCGGCGATGGCGTGGGCCTGGCCGCGCTCTTCCGCACCGATCCCCGGGTAGGCCCCTGCGGTGTCGATGAGGGTGAGGATCGGGAGGCCGAACCGTTCGGCGAGTTTCATCTTGTGGTGGGCCTTGCGGAACCCCTCGGGGTGGGCCATCCCCCAGTTGCAGGTCAGCCGCTCCTTGGTGTTCCGGCCCCGCTGCTGGCCGATGACCATCACCGGCCGGTCATCGAGCTTGGCGAACCCGCAGATGACCGCCCGGTCGTCCCGGAAGGCCCGGTCGCCGCGGAGTTCGACGAAGTCGCTGCAGATCAGGTCGATGTAGTCGGCGGTGGTCGGACGTTCGAGGTGACGGGCGACCTGTACCTTCTGCCAGGGCGTCAGGTTGGAGAAAATCTCACGGGCGGTCCGGTTCAGTTGATCGTGCAGCCGCGAGATGGGCTCTTCCAGGTCGTAACCCTTGTTCGCCTGGAAGCTTTCGAGCTCGGATATCTTCCGGCCCAGTTCTCGGAGAGGGGCTTCAAAGTCGAGATCGTTTCCGTTCATTCAGTCCTCGATGTAGTTCCCTACAGAATCACGGGGCGGCAGGCGCCCCTGCCCGTTGCCCGGCGGACAGCCGTTGTTGCTCAGCCATCCCGCCAGGGTTCCATAGCAACGGCCAGCGTCCGCTTAAGAGGACCATTTTCCATATCGCCGATCAATTGTCAAACAGGGGGATGTGCTCGAGCCGTTTTTTCACCTGTTGCATGTCCTGCGGACGCTCCGCCGGCAGTTTGCTCAGCATCTCCATGACCAGTTCGTCCATCCGAACCGAGATGTCCCGATCCTTCGAGCGCATCAGGGGGGGCGTTTTACTGAGGTGCTGTCGCAGGATTTCGTCGGGGTCGCCCGATTGGAACGGCGGCCGGCCGGTGAGCATCTCATAGATGGTCACTCCCAGCGAATAGACGTCGGTCCGTTCGTCCGGTGCCTTACGGCGGATGGTCTCCGGTGCGATATAGGGGCGGGTCCCGGAGATCGGGGGGCGGAAAAACAGGTGTCGTTTGCCGATCGGCTTGGCCAGAGCAAAATCGAGCAGCTTGGTCGTACCGTCCTCGTCGCAAAGGATATTCTCCGGCTTGACGTCCATGTGGGCCAGCCCGCGCTCGTGAACATAGCTGAACGCGTCGCAGGTCTGGAACAGGATCTCACGCCCATGCTCTTTGATAAAGTCCCGACGACGCAGCAGGATCGTCTTCAGGTTCTCGGCGCTCATGTACTCCATGACCAGGGCGGGCGTCGAGTTGGACTCGAGGAATTCGATACCGCGAATGATGTTGGGGTGGTCGAAATCGAGCATCAGCTCGGCCTCGTGCCGCATCTCTTTGAGCGCAGACCGGCTGGAGCTTACGTCCGGCAGCAGCATCTTGATCGCGACCAGGTTGCTGTCGGTATCGAGCGCTCGGTATATCACGCTCTGTCGGCCGACGAATTCGGTGCCGACGATGTGGTATTTCAGCAGGTCCTTATTGTCCGACATCTCTCTGTCCCGGGTTGCCTGGAAAATTGCGAGCCCGTTGCCGAGACACCTCCTGCGCGTTCCGCTCTAAGCAGACATGTGCCGGTGCCCATGCATCATAACATTCTGAACGCCCGGCTATCAAGGAATATTTTGCGAGCCGAGCATCGGGGTATAACGGCCACGGTAACATCTTCGGCATGATCGGGGACGAAAACAGGGGAGGGCGTCTGGCCGCAGCGTAAACCGTCGACCGCTCCAAAGCCCGGCCGGATGCATTTTCGCTTCGAAAAAGAAGCCGAAACCCTTTGCACGGCGCCCGAAACGGTGGTAAATTATGTCTATGGTCAACCACACGAAAATCATCCTCGGCGTCGCCGCGTTATTGCTCTGCCTCGTGATCGCGACCGGTTCGGCCGCAGCGGGCGAATATCTGCTGGCCGATCCGCAAGGCCCGCACCGGGTCGATTACCTGGTGGTCGCCGGTGAGCCATTCGCCGACAAGCTCGACGCACTCTGTGACCACCGGGCGGGACAGGGCTACCGGGTGGGGATCGTGCGCATGCCCGACGTGGCCGCCGAGTTCGACTCGCTCCGGGCGTTCCTCCATCACGCCGTCACCAGGTGGGAGCCGCCCGCCCCGAAATACCTGCTGCTGGTGGGCGACGTCGATACCGTGCCCACCGTCGTTGCCCCGGGGGCGCTGCGCGGCTGGATGAGCTGCCCCGACCTGGCCACGGACTTCGACTACGCCAGACCCTCCGGCGGACCGATTCAACTGCACGTCGGACGGTTCCCCAGCCGCACCCCGGCCGAGCTGGAGCGGATGGTCCGCAAGACGCTGGACTACGAGGCGAACCTGCCGGGCGGCGGGTGGCAGAGGCGGCTCAAGTTCGTGGCGGGCGTCGGCGGATACGGCGAGGCGATCGACCGGATGCTCGAGGACATCGCCGAGAGTATGATCGCGACGTCCGTGCCGCCGGTGTTCGACATCCGGGCCGCCCACGCCAGCCCCACGTCGCCGTTCTGCCCCTATCCGCCCGGCTTCAACGAGCACGCGGTCGAGATGTTCAACCGGGGTTCGCTGCTCTACATGTACGTCGGGCACGGCTCGCCGACCGGGGTCGACGATATCCGATGGCGGGGAAGGGCATACCCCGTGCTCCGCGCCGCCGACTCCGACAAGCTCGCCATCCGGGAAGGCCTGCCCATCATGACCGTCATCGCCTGCCACACCGGTGCGTTCGACGGGGACGAGGACTCGCTGGGCGAGCGGTTCGTCAAGGCGGCCCGGGGGCCGGTCGCGTTCATCGGCGGATCGCGTGTCACCCAGCCCTACGCCAACGCCCTGTTCGCCGAGGCGTTCGTGGGCGCTTTCTTCGGCGGGCCGGAGACGCTGGGCGAGGTGCTGTCGCAGGCGAAGTCCACCGTCATCGCACACGCCTTCTCGTTCCGACGGATGCAGATCGACGCGATGGGGGGCGCCGTACAGGGCCGCGAGAACCTCCCGAAAATGCGGCAGGACGTGGTGAGGCAATACAACCTGCTCGGCGACCCGGCGCTCGTCATCCGCCGACCGGCTCTCGACATCGAGCTCGAGGTCCGCGACGGCGAGCTCCACGTCGCGGCCCCGCACCTCGAGACCGTCGAACTGACGCTCGAATATGACCGCATCACCCATCGGCGGATGCTGCCCGAGCAGGTCCCGGACCCGGCGGCCCTCGAGGAACAGATGACCGAGCGATACCGGCGGGCGCACGATACGCTGCTCCGCCGGTGGGAGATCGCGCTGAATGACGGGGCGGGCTCGACGCCGTTCGTTGCCCCGGAGCGGCCCGGCCGCTACATCCTCAAAGCAGCCGGCGGCTCGTCGTCGGGGTTCCTGGTCATCGACATCCCCGAGTAGAGCGGGCCCTTGCGACAACAGGCCAGCTCTGGACAGGCGGCCGCGTTTTTCCCGGCGTTCCCTTGTTTTATCGGAATTTCTGCAAAAAATGGAAGATCGGGCTTGACATGTCATTTTAGTGTGATAGTATATTCGTGGAGACTGATACAGTGAAGCGAAGCAAGGAACTGGCTCGAATGCTCAAAGTGCTGTCGGTCGATACCCGCGTCCGGATTCTCCAGCTTCTCAAGGGCCGGTCGCTGTGCGTGAACGCACTGGCCGCCCGGCTGGACGTGACCCAGGGCGCGGTCTCGCAGCACCTGCGGATCATGCGAGATGCCGACCTGGTCATCGACGACAAACGCGGCTATTTCGTCCATTATCGTCTGAACGAGGAGACTCTCGCCGCGTGGCGGGGGCAATTCGACGAACTGCTGGACCCCGACCGGGGGAAGGCGCAAACAGGAAAGGAGTGCGAGAATGTGCTGTGAACCAGTGAAAGGCAAATGCCAGAAGCCCAAAAAGCTGAAGGGCGAACCGGGCGAATGCTCGCCCGAACAGGTCAAGGAGTGCCACGGCGACGTCGAGGGGCATCCCTGCGTCGATACGGCCGGATGCGAGCACCCCGAAAAGCTGAAGGGCAAACCGGGCGAATGTTCACCCGAACAGGTCAGGGAGTGCCACGGCGATGTCGATGAACACCCCTGCACCGCCTGACGGCCCGAACACCGGGCGGGCGACGCCGGGCGCGGGCGACAAACCCCCGCCCGACAGCCCGCCCGACTATTACCGGACCGTCGCCCGGGACATGCTCGAATACATGGGCCGCCGGAAAGGCCTGTGGCTCGATATCGGCAGCGGCGACGGCGGGGTAGCCCTCGCCATCGCCCGCCGACATGATACCACCGTTGTCCTCGTGGACCCGGACGCGGACGCGCTGGGCAGGGCAATGGACCGTGTACACCGCTTTGGGCTTACCGGGCGGGTGGCGGCGGTGGTCGCCTCGGCCGAAAACCTCCCGCTGCCGCCCGGAACGATCGACGCCGTGGTCAGCCGCGGCTCGTTCTACTTCTGGGCCGACCGGGCCGCCGGGGTCCGCGAGGTCCACCGAGTCCTGCGGCCCGGCGGCAAGGCGATGATCGGCGGCGGGCTGGGCAGCACGTACCCGCGTCCCGCCCGCGAAGCGTTCATTCGGCGCCGGCGGGAATCGGTCGCCGAGAAAGGGCCGGATGCGGTCCGAAAGTTCACCGAGGCCCGCCGCCCCGAAACATTCCGCCGAGTCGCACGCGACTCCGGACTGACCGACTTCGAGGTGGTCGGCGAGGGCGGCCTCGAGCCGGAGGACGCGAAGGCCGGGATCGGCATCTGGCTCCGATTCTGTAAACAATAACAAGACAAACGGAGCAGGCCCCTCGACCTTGCGTAACGAATGCAGAACGAATCGGCCCGGAACGCTCGCCCCGTCAAACTCGCTTCATAGACCCGCAGGAGGCATCTGATGAGCACCGACAGCCCCGTCGTCATCGACGTCCGAGGTCTGGTCAAGCAGTTCGGCTCACTGACCGCCGTCAACGGCGTCGAGTTCGATATTCGCCGGAACGAAATTTTCGGATTCCTCGGCCCGAACGGAGCGGGCAAGACGACCACTGTCCGGATGCTGACCGGCGTGCTCGAGCCGACTGACGGGACCGCGACCATCCAGGGCCACGACATCCGGACCGAGGCACTCCTCTCGCGGGCGCACCTCGCATCTGTGCCCGAGGAGGCGAACGTTTACCTCGACCTCTCACTCTGGCAGAACGTTATGCTGATGGGCCAGCTCTACGGCGTGCCGCGCGAGGAGCGGAGGCGGCACGGCGCGGAACTTCTCGACGCCATGGGGCTGCTCGACAGAAAAAAGCAGAAGGCCCGCACACTGTCGAAGGGACTTCGCCAGCGGCTGCTCCTCTGCACCGCACTCGTCACCCGGCCCGAGGTCCTGTTCCTCGATGAGCCGACCAGCGGGCTGGACGTCCAGAGCGCCCGCCTCATCCGTGAAATTGTCCGAGACCTCAACCAGAACGGGATCACCATCTTCCTCACCACCCACAATATGGATGAGGCCGAGCAGATGTGCTCGCGGGTGGCGATCATCAGCCAGGGCGAGATCGCGGCCATCGACAAGCCCGCCCGGCTGCGATCGGCCATGCGGTCCAGCCAGTACGTCGAGGTCGAGTTCGAAAACGGTCCGCCTGAGGCGGCGGCGCTGGGCGGGCTCCCCGGTGTCCTCCGGGTTCAGTCCGACGCCGGGCGCACTCATCTTTACAGCGAGCAGCCGGGCCGGGTGGCGGGCGAGGTCGCCGTGTTCGCACGCGACCGGGGCCTTGGCATCGCCCATCTGAGCACCTGCCGGCCCTCGCTCGAAGACGTGTTTCTGCATTTCACAGGCGAACTGAAGGAGGAAGCGGCCCGATGAGCACTCACGTCGAGACCCACAGCACCTGGCAGCGGCAGGCCCACGGGATGCTGGTCATCATCAAGAAGAACGCCCTGCTTTACTATCTGAAGCCGCCGGTCCTCATCTTCGGTATCCTGTTTCCTGTTTTCTTCTTCCTCGCGTTCAAGATGGGCCGGCCCATCGCCGCCACGAACGTGGTCCCCGGTATGATCGCGATGGCGCTGTGGTTCACCGCCAGCGCCGTTGGCCCCCTGGTCACCCCGTGGGAGCGGCAGGCCCGGACTTACGAGCGGCTGATCTCCACACCGCTTTCCCTTTCCTCGATCATTTTGGGCGACATTGGCAGCGGGCTGATCTTCGGGGGGTGCCTGTCCATCGTCCCCATCATCATCGGGCTGGCCTTCACCGACGCCGCGGTGACCGCCCTCGGCCTGCTCGTGCTCGGCATCGTGCTCGGTGCATTGAGCTTCGCCACCCTCGGCGTCCTGCTCGCCGCTCCGCCCGCCGCCAGCCCGTCCAACATCATGCTGTTGTCCAACCTGGTCCGGCTGCCGCTGCTCTTTGTGAGCGGGGTGTTCCTCCCCATCGCCGAGATGCCCGGCTGGGCGCAGTGGGTCGCCCCCATCTCGCCGCTCTCCTACGCCGGCGACCTGATCCGCGCCGGGTTCGGCCAGGCCCCCTACTTCCCGCTGTGGCTCAGTCCGGTGATGCTGATCGTCTTCACCGCCGCCCTGATTGCCGGCGCCCACAAGTTCCACCGCCGCTGGCGGGCCAAGGGGCTGTGAGGACAAACAAGGTGGGCGCCACAAATGCCGCCGCGGGGGACTGGTCTCCCCAACGAAAAGCAGACCGGTCCCGTCAGCCGCGTTCGGATGCGGCCCGGGCCCGCGCCATCATCCCGGCCAGTTCGGGCGGGAGCCACGGCCGGGCGAGCAGGTCGGCGAGCCCCTCGGCCAGCTTGCCCATGTCGTAACTGGTGATCCGTCGCCCGTGCCCGACGAGTGCCGCAGCGATGGCGGCGTAGTACAGGGCGGTCGCCGCCGACCGCTGCGAGTCGAGCCGGGCGCGTCGGACCAGTTCCTTGGCGTAGTCCTTCAGCGTGGCGAGTGCGGCGAGGTCGGTGTCGGGCGCGGTCAGCAGTTCGCCGATCGACTTCCCGGCGTGAGCTCGGAGTTCGTGACACGGCCGCCCGAGTACGGCGGCGGGCGCAGCCGGAGATGCCGGCTCGGGCGATGCGGGGGCCTCGAGCAAGGCGGCCAATGCGGTAGCGGGCGAGTCGAGGCCTGCGGCCTCCCTCCCCACGCCGAGCAGGTCGGCCATCCGATGGGGCGAACGGTCGGCGGTCCGGTCAGCCATGACGGTCCCTCCCTCCGGCGGGGCCGGCCTGCGACAGGAGTTCGATCAGTTCGTCGATCTCCCGGTCGATATCGGCCTCGTCCTCGACGAACCGGCCCACGTGGGTGCGGAGGATCGACCGGAACCGGCGCTTGGCGGTGACCAACATGTTGGACGCCTGGGCCGGGCTGTCGATCCCCAGGTGCTCGCAGAGTTCGGGCAGCGGGATGGGCTCGACGCCATCGAGGATCGGCTCGAGTGTCCGCGCCCGGAAGACTTCCCAGTATGCGGCCCGCCCGGTCCCCTCGTAGCTCCGGCGCAGCTCGTCGAGCACACCGTCGAGCAGTGCCGAGGCCCAGGCGTAGTGGAACGCCTGCTCGGGGGTGGCGTTGTCGGCCGGCTCGGGCACGCGGTGGCCTTCGATCCCGTCGAGCGAGACGACGCCCTCTTCCGGCCGTCGTTTTTGTGCGGTCCGTGCCCGATAATCGCTGGTGACGTAGCGGTCGAGCGCGGTGAGCAGGAGTGTGCGGAACCTGCCCTTTTGCCGGTCCGCCTGCTGGAACAGGTCGCGCCCGAGCACGACCGTCTCGAAGAACCCCTGGGTGAGGTCCTTCGCCTCTTCGTTGTTCTTCCCCTTGCGGCGGAGGTAGGCATAGACCGGCTTCCAGTAGCGTCCGAGAAGCTGGTTGACGGCGGCCTGGCGGTGGTCGGTGTCGAGCGTTCGTGCCCGGAGGAGTTCGGACCACGGCGTGGTCTCGAACTGTTCGTTCTGCCCGCCCATCTCGGTGTGATCGTACTGCGGCATTCTGGCATCGCCTCCGAGATAGAGTGTAAGGCGGGCGCGGTACGGGGTCAAGCGATGTCAGTCGAGGGTGAGGATGCCGGACCCGCCGACGCCGGGGCAGACCTCGGCGATGGCGGGCAGCCCGCGCGGGCGCCAGTAGCCGGCCTCGACGGCGGCGATCACGTCGTCGGCCCGATTGCGCTCGGTCAGGGCCACGATGCAGCCGCCCAGCCCGGCCCCGACCAGGGCCGCCCCCAGCACACCGTCCACGCCCAGAGCGAGATCGACCATGATGTCGAGCTCTTCGCAGCTCGCGTCGTATCCGCCGGGCTGCCGATACAGCCGGGCCGCCTCCCGTCGGGCGGGATCGGGGCCCCGGACGTCGGCGATGAGCCGGTCGAGCTCGGCGTCGGGCAGCGGTTTATCCAGCGGCACACGCCGCCCGTCCACGACGTGGGTCATCCGGTCGCCCTCGTGCGACAGAGTGATCAGCTTGCCGAACCCGGCGATGTCGCCCTCACGGAGCAGTTCGACCGACCGTTCGCTGCGCAGGCACTCGGCGATCCCGTACAGGCAGACCTGGCGGATACGGTAGCCCTCGGGCAGCGGTTCGTGAGATCGGTAGATGCGCTCGAGCTCGTCGGGCACGTCGGCGAGTTCCCGCGACAGGTCCTCGCGGTGGGCCACCTCGGGCAGTGCCTTCAGCATCCGGTATATCTCGCCCTCATCGACGCCCAGCGCCTCGGGGGTCACGTCGCGGAGGTGCTCCATCCGGTCGGCATACTCCGGGAACCGTTTCCGGAGCAGCAGCAGCCCGAGTTCGTAGCCGGCGACCCGCTGGTTGAACACGTTGCGGGCGCCGGCGGTCTTCGTCGCACCGATCGAGCTGTTGAGCAGCACGGCGACGTAGTCCGCGGGGAAGGGGCTGAGTTCGACGGTGACCGGGAACGAGCCGATGTGGGCGAGGTGTCCGGCCCGGCAGAACTTGATGGCGGCGTGGTCGCCCCCGCCGCCCCGGGTCCCCACGTACCATTCGGCGTACTGGCCGGCGGCGGCCAGCTCGCTGGGCGACATCTCGAGGCCGTTGACCCGCAGGCACGCTTCCATCGCGGCCACGACGAGCGACGACGACGATGACAGCCCGGAGGCGGGCCGGACGTTCCCGGCCACGGCGACGTTCATCCCCCTGAGCGGCGGGTCGAAGTCCCCGTTGCGGGTGCGCAGGTGCTGGAGATACAGTACGCCGGCCCGCACGTAGTTCGACCAGTCAGCCGAGGTCCCGGCGTCCACCCGCTCCTGGTATCGGTCCATCGTCCACGAGTCCCAGTCGCAAATTTTCTTCGCCGGCAGTTCCTCGCCGATCGAGAACGAGCGGGCGGGATAGACATCGTCCACGTTGCGAATCTCCACCCGGTCGTCGTCGCGCGGCTCGACCACGAACAGCGTATCGCCGACCGCGATGGGGTTCACCGCCCCGCCCCGGTGGTCGATGTGCATCCCCAGCAGATTCACCCGGCCGCAGGCCCGGGCGATGAACACGGATGCATCGGGCGAGAACTCGTGTGCGAAGCAGTCGAGCACCCGGCGCCAGAACGGGAGCCGGGCTCGAATCGCATCGCGGTCGTTCCCGTAAATCTCGTGCAGGCGGTCAATGACGGCGCTCGCTTCGCCGTCGAATATGTTCTGCCATTCACTGACCGGTCGGATATCGTTCATAGGTCATCCATTGTTCGTGTTTCCCGGTCGGGAGAGCCGGATTCCTCTTGTGTCGATGGCCTCGCGCCCGGCTCCGTCAGACCGACCTCGTCCGGTCGCGACGCAGCGGTGCGAACTCCATCACGCCGTGTTCGAGCGGCTTGTTCTTCATCACTTCGTCCGGCCCGTAGAAGCCCTTCTTCAGCCGGGTGAGTTGATAGCAGATGACCCACGGTGCGAGGAACACGCCGGGGTCGCTGACCGAGTTGCAGCCGACCTGTGCGCAGTCGCCCATAACGATCCCGACCTTCCGCCTGCCCAGGTCGTACTCGATGCCGTCCAACTCGATGGTCACCGTCTTCCGCTCGACGAGGTCGAACACCTTGAGGTTGGCGCTGGTCGCCTGGTTGCCGAAGTGGCTGCGGTATCCGCACAAGCTGTCGCCCACGTAGGACGGATGCGGGTAGTCGGCCCGGTTCATCATCACGCTGTTCTTGATCTCGCCTCGGATTACGCATTGGTCACCGATCAGGACATTTCCTCGGAAGTAGGAGCCCTGCCGTAGTTCATTGTCGCGTCCGACGATCGTCGGTCCCTTCAGGCCGGCCCCCGGTTCAACCACGGTGCCGGGGCCCAGCACGATGTCGCCCTGGTCGAGCCATAGGTTCGCCCCGACCACCTGCGCCCCGGCCCTCACCAGGAGGGTCGAGGGCCTGGCCCGACCGCCGACGATGAACGCCGGCTCGAACACGGCCCCCTCTTCGAGGAGCACGCGGAACCGGCCGGAGCACCTGCCGGGGTAATCGGCCTCGGTCTTCGTACCGGTCACCTCGGCGGTCGAGATTAGGTCGGAGGCCTTGTCCGCCAGGTATCCGCCGATCCGCTCGAGGACGTGGACGACGGACGGCGCGCCGGAGATGAGGTCGGCGTGCTCGAACGGGTGCTCGTCGAAATCGAAATAATACCGGGGACGCAGCTTCTCGGGGATGTCTTCGGGAGCGAGTTCGAGCACGTTCAGGGGGTGTCCGGCCATGTCAAACCTCCTTTCGGGAGCACCGGGAAATCAGGTCGAGTATGCGGGCGTGCAGGGTCGGGTTGGTGCAGGCGACCACGTCCCAGAGCGTCTCCGGCTCGGCGGAGGGGACGACGGGCCGGCCGTCGAAATCGGTGACCACGGCGCCCGCCCGCTCGGCGATGGCGATGCCGGGGAAGATATCGACGTAGGGCTGGCGGGGCGCGAAGTACACGTCGATCCGGCCCTCGGCCACGTCCACGAACCCGTAGGGGCCGCCGTTGGGGAGGAAGAACTGGAACGACTCGATGAGCGGGCGGAACCGTTCGACCAGCGGGAGCAGGAAGCGGGCCGGTTTCATCGCGTATGACTCGATCCCCGCCTCCGACGGGTCGGTTATGTCGGGCCGGAACATCGCCCGGCGATGGGCGGCGTCCAGGCGGGTTGT
>PWKM01000345.1 GCA_003559755.1 Planctomycetota bacterium | reverse complement strand
GGGGCCATCCGGGCACTTCCGGCGCCGAGTGGTCGGCGAATCGCCATTCGTGTCCAAGTTCCTGCACCCGTAACAGAGCCGATGAACGAAGGAGATGCGGGTTGTCCTCCGGGACAACCCGCTCCTTCGTCAACACCAGGCCATCCCCCGCCCAACCCCCTGCCGCTCGCCGCGGTCGAAACACGGCACGCCCGCCGAACCGCCGGTCATTCAGATTTCCAAAAAATTGCTTGACACGCGGACACCCCAGGCACATAATGCGAGCGAAGCGGCGAAGAGCACGTCGGTCTGCTCTCTATCTACACGTCGGGGGAAGCCGGAAGGAGGGGTTGGCTATGAAGCGAGCGTCCATTGCAACCGCAATCGTTATCTGCGCAATCATCCGGCCAGCACCCTGTCTGGGCGGCGGGGCCGAGGCGGTGTTCCGGAACGCATCGCCCGGGGTGGTGCTCATCCAGGACTTCGAAGGCCACGGCTCCGGCGTGGTGCTGAACAGAAGCGGGATGATCCTGACCAACTACCACGTGGTGAACACTCCGCTGCCGCTGGAGGTGACCGCCGAGGTCTTTCGTGACGGGCGGAAAACGACGGCCACGTTCAAGGACGTGTCGGTCCACCTGGTACACAAGGAATACGACCTGGCGATGGTGCGGGTCAACCTCCCGCCCGGGGTCACGATGCAGCCCATCCCCCGGGCCACCCGTCTCCCGGCCACCGGCTCGGACTGCTTCGTGATCGGCAACCCCGGCGGGGTCCAGGGCGAGGCGCTTCGGAACTCGATCTCGACGGGCATCATCGGCGCGGCCGAGCGGGTTGTCGAGGGCAAGACGTACATCCAGACGACCGCCCCGATCAACCCGGGCAACTCGGGCGGGGCGCTGGTCAACCGGCAGGGGCAACTGATCGGGGTCGTGACCTTCATCATCTCCGATACCGAGGGCATCGGTTTCGCCATCCCCATCACCGAGGTCAAGACAGACGACTTTATCCCGCCCCGCGAGCGCCGGGGAGACCTCCAGAAGGCGAGGGAATACGAGCGGATCGGCCGGGAGTTGTACCGGCGGTCGCACGAGTTAGAGGGCGAGGAGCGAGAGTACGCGCTTGCCCTGGCCTACATCGCGTTTCGTCTGACGGTCGCCGAGTGGCCCAACGATCCGGCACCGTACGGTAACATCGGCCAGATCTACGTGGACCTCAAAGAGTATGAGACCGCCAGGCACTTCGTGCAGAGGGCCGTCGAGCTCGATGGCGGCGAATCGCCGCACTACCTGAGGATGCTGGGCCTGTGTTGGGCACAAACCGGCGAGTTCGACAATGCGAAGCGAATCTGGAAGCAGGGGCTGCTCCGCCAGGGGGAAGCCCGGACCCTCAGCGCGTGTGCCGAGGACCTCGCCATCACCGCGATGAACGCCCCGCAGTTCCCGGCGGCCGCCTACTATATCAAGTGGTCATTGGCGCTCCACCCGGGCCACCACGAACGGCGGCCCTTCCGCAACAATCTCTACCAACAGGCCGTCAATCAACTCGACGGCGCACAGGCCAACTTCATCGTGAACAAGACCGACGATTTCTCGTTCGAGGAGCTGGCCCGCTTCACCGACGGCGCGGTCAAGGTGCCCGAGCGCATCGACCTGACACGACCGGCAAGGGGCGAGGAACCGGCCGAGCCGGCGCCGCTGCCCAGGTTGGGGCCGCAGGACGGGGCGCTGCCCGCAATGACCGGCGATGTGACCGTGGTCCTGAAAGACGGCGAACAAATCAGCGGGACCGTGTTCCGGAGCCGACCGCAATCAGTCACCATCCAGTTGGCCGGCGCACTGCGGGCCGTGAGGTGGGAGCAGATCGAGCGAATCGAGCAGGAAGGCCGCGTGCTGTTCCCCGCCGCTGATGACGCCGATTGAAGACCACACCGCGCCCTCTACCGGAACATCGGGGAGCGGCGAGGTCTGCATCGGCCGCCCCGCCGAGGCGTCGGCCCCCGTCATCCACATCGCTCCGCCGCCCACCGCTATTCGGCGCATCACGGCGAGCGTCCCGGCTCGATCTCGGCTAGCGCCGGGACTTCCAGCGGGTCATGTCGTCGCAGAGGATGTCTTCGAGGTAGAGTGCCTCGACCCGCCCGTCCATGAAGAGGACGTTGGCCCGGCCGCCGTGGAGAAGAGCGACAAAGTATTCCGGGTCGCCGGCCTCCGGTCCGCCCTGGTCGGCGATGGAGTCTTCGTAATCGAGAATGCGGATGACCTGTGCAGGGCTCACCGGGCGCGGGCGCGGCCGCCCCGTCGCCGGGTCCAGCCCGCCGATCTGGCTGTTATAGCCGTAGGAGAGCCGAGTCGTATCTGCCGACCGCTCGAGCAGCCAGTAATAGATGTTCTGCAAATAATGCAAATGGCTCTCTCTCCACGGGTCCCGATAGTACCAGCTCGGGTTGGCGAATTTCGTCCAGTTCGCCTCCATCACCAGGCGGAACTTCCCGTCGTCCACCACGCCGGCGATGGCATCGTCCGGCCCGGGGCCCGGCAGCCCTGAGAAGAGGACCAAGCTGGCGTACGGATTGCGGAGCGACGGGTCGCTCGGAATCTGAATCTGGCCCTCGCTGCTGTAGCCCCGAAAGTGCGCGAAGCCGGCGCCGATGGGATGGCTGCTGACCGGCCTGAACGGCTGGCCGTCGTTTCCCCGGTCGATGTTGCCCCAGTTATACAGCCCCCAACCGCAATAATCCGCCAGTTGGTTATTCACCTGGGTGAATGACGCGTGATGGTCGGCGGAGATGAAGATGCCGCGCCGGTTCTCCTGGAAACGCTTTACTGCGGCCAGTTCTTCCGATGTGAATCGCCGCCACCAGGCATCGAAATAGGAGAAGATACCGTAGTTTTCGATGTGAGGCGTAATCGGGTTGAACACGTCTTGTTCCTGGACTGGATTGCGTTCGAGCATGTGGATCGTGCCGGGCCAGCCCGCTTCGCGGACGTCCTCGACGACATCGATGAAGTCAAACCAGCTTCGATAGCGGTCGTAGGCGAAGAGAATATCCGTCCCGCGGGCCCAGGGCTCCTGCTGCCCCTCCCCGGCGGCCACCTCCCACTCCATGAGCGAGCAGTTGAACAGGGCGGCGGTCTCCTCCGGCGCCCCCGTCTCCGAAATATAGGGGGCCAGCGCTCGGTACCAGAGAAGGGTCTGTCCGGTGCTGGTGTCAACGGCCGCCAGCTCGCGCCCGTCGTTCTCGATCGACCAGATCAGGCAGAGATAGCCCAAATGCTCGAGGTTGTTTTGGCATTGGAGTTGCTTCGCCCTCATGTAGCCGTGCCTTAATCCGGCGGAGGACAAGCTCAGCAGGATGATGATCACGGCGACCACGACCAGCAGCTCCGCCATGTTGAAGCCGTTTCTTCTAGAACATTTCATGCCATCCCCCTATCTGGGCCAAGGCGGCCGGCTGGATGCAGCGGTGATCGCCTCGGCCAGGATTTCATCGACCACCTCCCGAATCTCGCCCGTCACCTCGACCACGACCTCGCCCTCCGGGCTTGCCACGCCTGCCGCACCGATCTCCGTCCCGACAAACGGGTTGTCCACCAGTTTGCGCAGCTCCGGCACGCTGGTGCGGGTCCCGACCTGCTTCAGGGCGCGAATGGTCCGCCACCGGATTTGGACCGCATCCGTCTCGTTCATCAGGTCGATGAGCAGTTGCTCCGAGGCGCGCGTCTGGAACCGGGGCAATGCCACCGCCACGATCATCGCCGTGCGATGCTGGCTCCCCTTCTGTGCGGCCTCCGCCAGGTGGGCAAACGCGGCCTCGCCACCGATGACGGCCAGGGAGCGGACCGCCTCGTCGGCCACCGGCTGGTACGGATCGTCCAGGGCCGCTGCAAGGAGAGGGACCGCTCGCTCACACCCCAGTTTGCCCAGCGATTCGGCCGCTATGGCGCGGACGTACCCGCTCGGGTCCTCGGTGAGGATCGGGCGGATGACTTCCAGGTCGTCCTCCGTCCCGAATTTGCCGAGATACTTGATGGCCGTCGCCCGGGTCCCGTCGGCGGGGCTGTCGACTTGATGCCGCCAGAACGATGCATCGCGCGGCGGGGGCCGGTAGCTCTCGCCGGATCGGCGCAACGCCAACACGCCGACCACAATAGCGACAACCAGAAAAAGCGAAGGCACCCATCGCCGAGCAGAAGCAGACACGCGATTTCCCTCCGGGCGGGGTCTGGAACTGTGCCCAATGCCAGTGACAGTCGAAGGGGCGCCTTCAATTGTAGTGGCCTGTCCCGCTTTTTTCCAGTGAAATTTCCATTTTTCCGGAATCGACGGAAGCTGCACCACAATGCCCCTCCCCCGACTGTCCCCTGCAGAACAGAGATTCCCGTTTGCGTTCGCCCTGTTCATCCGTTAGAATCACTGCACCTGTCAGTGCAGCGGAATCGGAGGTGGAGTACGCTGACGCGGATTGGATGGACGCGGCAAACCCGGCCTGCCCGAATACGGCACGAACACAAAACGCTCTTGGAGGTGCGCAGATGGTGCAGAGAGAACGAGCCCTGTGGATAGCGGTTGTATGCCTGTCGGCCCTCATCCTTGTCGCCCTGCCCGCTTGCCCCGAGAGGGAACCGGAGCCGGTCCCGCCTGCGCCCGAGGTCGAGGAGGTCCCGGACGAACCGGTCGAGGAGCCCGAGCCGGACGAGCCGCCCGAGGTGGAAGAGGTCGAGCCGGACGAGCCGGAGGTGGACGAGCCGGCGTTCCTCGCGCCCGGCCCGCCGGTCGAAGTCGCCCGGGAGCCGTTCCAGTCGGACCTCGCGCTGGCCGTGTACGAGGTCGCCGAGGACGGTTGGTTCTGGCAGGCCGCCATCCGGTCCGGCACCACCGGCGAAGGCCGGGGGCCGGTGCCCGTCCGGGCAGACGGGCGATGGTTCGTCGCGCCCGCCGATGAGGTCTCCGACGAGACGCTCCCCGACCTGGCCGCCGCACTGGCCGACGCGAACGTGACGGCCCTGTCGCTCCGAGGGGCGGAGGGGGTTACCGACGAGGGGCTGTCGGCGCTCGCGAATATCCCACGCCTCAAGCGCCTGAACCTGGCCGAGACCGGCATCACCGGCGAGGGGCTGGACCGCCTCGCCGAGCTGACCGGGCTGACCGCACTCGACCTGACGGGGACCGGGGTGACCGGGGCCGACCTGCCCAAGCTCGCCCCGCTCACCGAACTGAGCGAACTGTGGCTGGGCAAGATGAGAATCGAAGGCCGGGCCCTCGCCGAACTGGCGGCACTGCCCGGACTCGAGCGGCTCTCGCTCGCCGAGGCCGAGGTCCCCGACGACGCACTCGCGGACCTCGCCAAGCTCGAGAACCTCTCTGCCCTCGACCTGAGCAACACCCCCGTCGGCGACCACGCCATCCCGCACCTGGCCGACATCGACAAACTCACCGAACTCCGGCTCCGTCATACCCGGGCGTCCGACACGGGGATGGTCTTCCTCGGACGCCTGACCGACCTGCACGTGCTGCACCTGGCCGGCGGCGAGCTCACCGACGCCGGCATCGCCCACCTCGACGGGCTCACCGGCCTGCACGAGCTGGCACTCGAATGCCGCAGAATGACCGACCTGGGGCTGGGATGGCTCCGGCCGATGACCGAACTCCGCTCGCTGCGGCTGTACGACCACGCCGCCACCGGCCGGGGGTTCGGCGAACTGATGACGATGCGCTCGCTCCGCGAGGTGTGGGTCCAGGGACGACTGGACGATGACGGAGCGGCCGCTCTCGCACGGCTCAAGGGCCTGACCGACGTCATCCTGCTCCGGACCGAAATCACCGACGCGGGACTGGCCGAGACCGCCCGCCTGCCCTGGCTGCGAACGCTGTGGGTGCTCGGCGCGGCACGGGTGCAGGACTACTCGCTGGCCGATTTCGCGGGCGCCGGCGAATTGCGACAGTTGGTCCTCACCGACGCACGACTCGAGCCGGCGGGCCGGGAGCTGGTGCACCGGATGTGCCTCGGGTTCCCCGTCGATGAGGAGGAACTGGAGCCGCTGAAAGAGGTCAAACGGCTGGCACTTGCCGGGGCGGTGCCGGGCGACGATGCGCTCGGCTACCTGGCCGGACACGAGACCCTCGAGGAGCTGACGATCGCCTGCGAGGGAGTGACCGACGCCGGCCTGGCCCACATCGAGGGGCTGCCCGCTCTGAAACGGATGAAACTCACCGGGACCGGTGTCGGCGACGCCGGGATGGAGCGCGTCAAGACACTGGCCGCACTCGAGCGGCTGGACCTGTCCGGCACCGGCGTCGGCGACGACGGCCTCGGTCACCTGAAGGAACTGCCCGAGCTGAGCTGGCTCGACCTCACGGGCACCGCCGTGGCCGACCCCGGCCTCGAGCACCTCGCCGCGTTCGATGCCCTGGAGGCGCTCCGCCTGTCGGGCGACGGGATCACCGACGACGGGATCGCCAAGCTCGCCGGGAAGGAAGAGCTGAAATCCCTGCGCCTGGCCTGCCCCAACCTGACCGACGCGAGCTGGGAGCACCTGGCCGGGATCAACGGGCTGGAGCGGCTCGAAATCCGCGAGAACCGAATGACGGGCGCCGATCTCGAACAACTCGTTCGTCGCCGCTCGCTGCGAACCCTCGAGGTCCGGGGCGGCCTCACCGACGACGCATACCGGGGACTCGGCCGGCTCACACACATCACCGCCCTGCGATTGATCGACCCCGAGATCACCGACAAGGTGCTCCCCCGATTCGGGCGGCTGGCCCAGCTCGAAACACTCTGGCTGGTCGGCGCCGAAGCCGTCGATGACCTGTCCGAACTGCCGCTGGACGAGCTGGGCAACCTGCGAGAACTCGCCGTGACCGGGACAAGTGTCGGCCCGGACGGAACGGCCCGGCTCGAGAGAGTGTTCGGGCGGCCCGGCCCGGCCGACGTGCCCGACTCATTCGCGGCGGTGGCCACGCTCTGGCTCGGCGGCTCCCG
>PWKM01000078.1 GCA_003559755.1 Planctomycetota bacterium | reverse complement strand
CACCATCCGACTCCCCCATCCCAGCCGGCGCGCCTGGCCGATGGTGGCCACCGGATGGCGGATGGACACCCCGCCCGACGCGCCGTGGCAGGAGGTGCTCCGGCGCGGGGTCGAGCGGGACTGGGAGGTGCTGCTGGGGGCGCTGCCCCGCCCGGGGGCGGGCGACGCCGGCGGCGTGGTCGAGCACGAGGACGCGCCGTGGGACCTGGCCCCCTCGACGGTCGACGCCCGGCACCGGCTGCTCGCCGACCGCAGCTTCCACCTGTGGAACGCCGTCTCGCAGGCACTGCTCGCGGTCACCCTGCTGCTCGTCCTGGGCAATGTGTTCTTCGTCGCCGTACACGTGATCGCCTGCATCCGGGCGAAAAAGCCCAAGTTGGCCGGGGTCGCCCTGCTCATGCCCTTCTACTGGGTGCTGATCAGCATCGGCGCCTGGAAGGGGTTCCTCCAGCTTTTCACCCGGCCCTTTTACTGGGAGAAAACCCAGCACGGGCTGGACCAGGGGTTCCCGCAGAGCTCCTGACCGACCGGGCAAATGCGATGATGAACGCCCCGTTCAACCGATGCCGCACGAGGCCGACCCGCCCGGCCCTGATTGCGCCGCTCGTCGCCATACTGTGCCTGGCCCGGCCCGGCCCGGCGGCCGCCCCGCCGACCGATGCGCCGTGGTGGAACGACCAGTGGTCGAGCCGAAAGATCGTCCGGCTGGACCTCCCCGAGCAGGGCGACGACCTCCCGGTCAACTTCCTCGAGCCGACAGAGCTGCTCGGGCATCACTCCCTGACCGGCCGGGCGGTGATCACCATCGAGGAGCCGACCGCCCCGCTCGGCCGGGACATCGTCGTGACCGACGGCCGGGGCGAGCCCGTCCCGTCACACGCCTTCCCGCTCGGCTGGGACGCAGACCGGGCCACGGTTACCTTCCGGGCCGACCTGGGCGAGCCGTTATACTACATCTACTATGGCAACCCCGACGCCCCGACAGACCGCGAACGGCCGGCCCGGCCTGACGGGACGCTGATGACCGCCACCATCCGGCTCGGCCCCGCCTCCGGGGCCGACAGCCCGATCATCGAGGACCCGGCGGAAGCCGCCCGCACCCTCGCCAACGCCGGGCCGGAGGACCGGATCGCCCCGCCCGATGTCATCAACTCGATCGACACCCGAACCAACCCCCATCGCCTGGAAGAGGGCTACCGGTACGCCACCCTGTACAGCGGGCTGCTCTTCACTCCAGCGGCCGGCGAGTATCGGTTCGCGGTCAACGCCGGCGGCACCGCGTACCTGTTCATCAACGGCCGGGAGGTCAAGCGGGTCAGCGGGGACGAGTCGCCGGTCGGACCCTGGGCGGAACCGGGCGCCGTGCGGCTCGACGAGGGCGCCCACAGCATCACGGTCATCCACGGCGAGACCGCCCGTCAGCAGGGCATCCGGCTGGGCTGGCAGCCGCCCGGAGCCCGGTCCGTCTCTCTCATCGACCGCTCCGCCTTCGCTCGCGGCCACCACGTCCCGACCGAGCAGATCGGATACCAGAAACAGGGCCGGCCGCTGACCCCGTTCTTCACCGTCGGCAAGGCCAACGTCGCCTACCAACTGCCCGACGGCACGGTCAAGACCCCGCTCGTGCTCGAGGACCGGACGCCGGGGACCGGGCTCGTCCACCGCTGGCGGGTGGGCGACGCCACATACACCGAACGTTCGCCCCGCCTGTTCGTCGATGTCACCGGCGAGAGCCGGCCCGAGGAGCGCGATCAACTGGCCAACCTCCTCGTCTCGCTCGAAGTGTGGCGCGACGGGGCGTCGCTGGGCACCTATGAGCGGACGATCAACCTGACCAGCTTGCCCCGGGCCGACATCGACGCCGACGTCGAGCTGCGGGACAGCCCCCGCATCCTCTACGAGGATGAGCCGGGCGCCGCCGCCTTCGAAATCCGGAACCGGTCGCAGGAACGGTTCCGGTTTGGCTATCGCTGGGTCCGCTCGGCGGCCGGCTTCTCGCTGGAGCCAGGCGGTCGGACCGTACTCGAGGCGGTCGTCCCCGCCCCCCAGCGCGACGGCGAGCGCACCGCGGTCACTCTGGACCTGGCCGCCGCCGGCCGGCCGGTGGCGGTGGCGACGGTCGAACTGCGCAGAACCGACGGGCGCACGGCCTCCCGGCTCATCCGGCTCGAACAGCGGGCGGGCGCCGCCACCCCCGTCCTCTCGCACAGGCCGGACCACGTCGTCTATCACGGGCGCAGCGCCCGGGTTCAGTTCGGCGTCGCCAACCCGGCGGCTCGGCCGGCCGGCATCACGGCATCCGCCCGCCTGTCCCCTGGGCGTGTGGACGATGGGAACCCGGGGCCGGCAGGCGAGGTGACGCTGCCGCGATACGGCGAGGCCGAAATTGTGATCGAGTGCCCCGTCCCCCGGCTCGACTGCCTGGACGAATCCATCGGGCTGCGCCTGAGCGACGGGCGAGGCCTCCTGGCCGAGGCCGTCGTCCGGATCGAACGAAAAGACGGCCAGCTTCACGCTCGGGCGGACCGGATGGGGCACAGGACGGCCGGAGCGGGCCGGCAGGTCGGGCTGGGCATCGAGCCGGGTGACGTGATGATCGTCGAGGACGTCCGGGCCGGCCCCGGCCGCGACCCGCGGCTGGAACTGCACGTCAGGAACCGCCGGCCCGACCGGTTGGCGCTCGCCCGCGAGTGGTATGTCGAGGGGGTGTCGTCCCACTCTCAGGCCCTCGAACTGGCGCCCGGCGAGACGGCGTCGCTCCGCCTCCCGCTGCCCGAACCCGGCCCGGAGGAACGCGGCCGAGCCGTGCTCCGCCTGTGGCACGAGGGACGGCGGCTGGCCGACCTGGCGGTCGAGGTCGAGCGAACGAGCGATGGCGGCCTTGCGGGGACCGTTGCCCGGCGCCCGGCAACGGACGATGGGATCCCGCCGGTCGAAGTCCGCGTGGCGCCACGCAACGTCGTCCCCCAAAGCGAGCGGGCGATGGTGACGTTCCGGGCGTCGAACCCCACCGACACATCCGCCCGGCTCACCGGCGAGCGGTTCGTGCCGGTCCGAGAAGTGACGACCGGCGAGGTGGACCTGACCGGCGGCGAGCGCCGGATCGTCGAGGTCCCGCTCCCCATCCCGGCCGACCAGGCCGGGGTGACCGGCTCGTTCAGCGTGTGGGCGGCCGATACCGCGCTCGGCGGGGCGGGACTGCGGGTGGTTCGCCCGGACCGAGACCTCCGCCAACTGGACGCCGAGCTGGGGCATCTGGTTGACCGGCAGGGGCGCAAGGCCACGCTGGTGCTCCGGCCCGAGGACCCGGCCGAACACCGCCGCTGGGCGCCGATCAAGTGGCTGGCCGGGAGACTGCGGTCCCGGCCATCGGACGTTCTGTTCTACGGCGACCCGATGACGAACCCATCCCAGGCGGACACACCGGGCCACACGGATGTCCTTGCCGAGCGGCTGATGAGCCGGTCGGGGGCGGCCCTGACCGTGGTCGAGAACCGTCGGGCCGGCCCGGAGCCGACGCTCGCCGACCTGCCGGCGTTCGCCGCCGCCCTCGCCGAGCATCAGCCCGACCTGGTCATCATATCGCCGGGCAGCTCGCTCGCCCGGACGGGGGTGGCCCCCCGTGCCCTGTCGCGGTCGCTCCACGCGATGGTCGAGGTCGCCCGCGACCAGCCGGCCCCGCCGCGGGTGGTCCTGGTCGCCCCGCCGCCGCTGGTCAGCCATCCGGAGCACTCCGCCGCGCTCGCCGAGGCCGTGCGCAACATCGCACGCCGACACCGGCTCCCGTTCGCCGACCTGCATCGGCTCATCACGGCGGAGAGCGACTGGCGGGCCGCCTATCGGGAGCCGGGCGTCGCCGCCGACGGCCTGTACCTGCTCTATCCGAACGCTCCGGCCCAGGCCGAGATGGCCGAGGCGATCCTGAACGTCCTGCCATAATCGAGGAGGCACCGTGACATCCTACCGGGGTTCCTTCGAGCTGTTCGATGCGTCCGCCATCCGGCCTCAGCCCATCGACCGGAGATCGAACAAGCTGACGTTGAGCGGCCTCATCGACCTGGAAGCCGTTCGCCGACGGGACGCCGGGGAGGCCGGGCCGGAGACGGGCCGGGTCGCCGCCGCCGTGCAGCAGGCCCGTTCCGAGGGCCGGCCGGTCATCCTGTTCACCGGGGCGCACCCGGTCAAGCTCGGGCTCGGGCCGCTCATCGTGGACCTGATGGCCCGCGGCCTGGTGACCCACGTGGCGGGGACCGGGGCGACCGCGATCCACGACTTCGAGTTGGCGCTCATCGGCGGGACGAGCGAGAACGTTCCCAACGCCCTGCCCGAGGGCACATTCGGGATGGCCGACGAGACCGGCGGGCTGATCAACCGGGCGCTGGCCGCCGGATACGAGCGCGGGCTCGGGTTCGGCGAGGCGCTCGGCCGGCTCATCATCGGCGAGCCGATGCCGGAGGCCCGCCGATTCGCCCACCCCGAGGTCAGCATCCTGGCGGCGGGCGTGCGGCTGGGCGTCCCCGTCACCATTCACGTCGGGATCGGGACCGACATCATCGACCAGCATCCCGATTTCGACGGGGCGGCGAAAGGCGGGGCCAGCGGGTTCGACTTCGGCATCTACACGGCGAGCGTGGCCAAGCTGGACCGGGGCGGCGTCGTGCTCAACGTGGGGTCCGCGGTCACCGGGCCAGAAGTCCTGCTCAAGGCGGCGGCCATGGCGGCGAACGTCGGCCGACCGCCCCGAGAGATTCTGGCCGCCGACTTCGACCTGCGACCGGTCGTGCCGGCCGACGCGGACGACGAGGACCGCCCGACGTATTACTTCCGCGACCACAAGAGCGTGGTCACCCGCATCCCGGCCGCGTTCGGGGGACGCGGCGTTTATGTGCAGGGGAACTTCAAGCAGACGCTGCCCGCCCTCTACCGGGCGCTGACCGGCTGACCGGCGGGGCTACTCCTCGAACAGGTCCGGCTGTCCGGTCCTCGGGGGCGGTGCGTTGAGGTCGAGGTGGCTGAACGCCCGCCGGGTGGCCCGCCTGCCCTTGCTGGTCCGGTTGAGCAGCCCGATGCGGAGCAGGTACGGCTCGACCACGTCTTCCAGCGTGTCCCGGTCCTCGTTCAGGGTGGCGGCGAGTGCGTCGATGCCCACCGGCCCGCCGTCGTAGAAGTCGGCGATGACGCGGAGGAACCGGCGGTCGAGCTCGTCCAGGCCGAGCTCATCGACGCCGAGCATATCGAGCGCCTTCCGGGCGATCTCGAGGGTGATGTGCCCGTCGGCCCTGACCTGGGCGAAATCGCGGACCCGTTTCAGGTAGTTGTTGGTGATCCGGGGGGTGCCGCGCGACCGCTCGGCGATCTCGGCGGCCGCCTCGGGGTCGATGCTGGTGTTCAGCAGCCCGGCCGACCGGATGACGATCTCTTTCAGGTCTTCGGGCGGGTAGAACTCGACGTGGTGGAAGATGGCGAACCGCTCGCGGAGCGGCTTCGAGAGCAGCCCGGCCTTGGTGGTCGCCCCGACCAGTGTGAACGGCTTGAGCGGGACCTCGACCGTCTTGGCGAACGCGCCGCGATCGACGACGAACTGGACCTTCCGGTCCTCCATCGCGGGATAGACGAACTCCTCGACGGTGATGGGCAGGCGGTGGATTTCGTCGATGAGCAGCACGTCGCGCGTGCCCAAGCTGGTGAGGATGCCCATCAGGTCGCCGGTCCGGCTGAGAGCGGGCCCCGATGTCTGGACCAGCTTCGAGCCGATCTCGTGTGCGACGGCGTGGGCGATGGTCGTCTTGCCCAGGCCGGGCGGGCCGTCGAGCAGCACGTGCTCGAGCGCTTCGCCCCGCTCGATCGCCGCCTGGAGCGCGATGCGGAGCGGCTCGAGCGGGGCCGACAGCCCGATCATCTCGTCGAGGGTCTGCGGGCGCAGGCCCTGGTTGAACTGCTCGTCGGCGTCCGAGAGCGGTGTGCCGTCAACTACTCGCTGTCGCATTCCGGCTTCTCCACGTGCATCCACACAGTGTGCGTCGGCCGCGTCGGGCTCAGTCGCCTTCCGCCCGGATCCGGTATATCTCGCTCAGGAGTTCCTGGGACGACTCGACCTCCTTGCCGCCGGCGAGTGCCTGGCGGATCATCGCCTCGGCCTCGGCCGGCGAGTACTGGAGCTGTTCGGTGAGAATCTGGACCGTCTCGGCCCGGACGTCGGGGGCCAGCTTCTCCTCGGGGGCGGCGCCCAGCGGCTCGCCCTCCCGCATCAGGCCGAACTTGTGGCACTTGCCCCGCAGCTCGGCGATGATCTTCTCCGAGCTGCGCCGGCCCACCCCCGGCAGCTCCGACAGGGCCGCCTTGTCCGCCTCCTCGATGGCCAGGGCGAACCGGCGGGTGGGGATGGTCAGCGACCGGAGCGCTTTGCGCGGGCCCAGCCCCTTCACGCTGGTCAGCATCCCGAAGAACTCGCGGTCCATCGGGTCGAGGAACCCGATGAGCCGGGGGATCATCGCCCCGCCGGCCGCGCCGCCCTCGATGTATTCGAGGGTGTGGAGCGTGAGCTCGGTCCCGGCGGCACCGTGTGTCCGCAGCCGGAGCGCCAGGCCCCGGGGAACCAGGACCTCGTGGCCCATCCCGTTGTTATCGAGCGTGATCGCGTCGTCGCGGATGTCCGAGACGATCCCGGTTATCTTGGCTATCACGTAGACGCCTCCGTTCTGTTCATTCGGCCGGTCCGCCCGATTGAGGCCTGCCCAGCACCTCGGGCCGCTCGGCCGCGTTCAGGTGGCACAAGGCGACCGCCAGCGCGTCGGCCACGTCGGGCGGCTCCGGCGGACGGGCCAGCCCCAGGGCGGCCTGGACCATGCGCTGGACCTGCCGCTTCGAGGCGTGGCCGTTCCCGGTCAGCGACCGCTTGATCATCGTGGCCGCGTACCCGGCGACGGGGACCCCGAACTGGGCGGCGGCGAGCAGGACCCCCCCCCGGGCGTGCCCCATGAGGATTGCCGTCCGCGGATGCTTG
>PWKM01000288.1 GCA_003559755.1 Planctomycetota bacterium | reverse complement strand
GAAGGGCGCCGGTAGCACCCGTGTTACACTTTGTCCGAGTGAAGCATATCTTACCCCGGTACACGGGGACAGGCAACCAACATAGAACCGCTTGGGGCGACCGTGCGGATAATCGTATGCGTGAAGACCCTCAACAAGCAAACGTCCGCCGCATCGGGGCAAGCAGCCCCCCTGCCCGCTGCCCGCTGGGTCGGCCTCGCGGCGGCGGGAAAGGACGCGCCGGGCCGGGTCTGCTTGACGGCGTGCGGGCTTCCTGATATTTTGCGGGTAGGACGAGACCGACCATCATGAACCGACGAGCCACCATCCCCAGTCTGTTTGTCGCCGGGACCGACACCGAGGTCGGCAAGACGCTGGTCGCGGCCTCGCTGGCCCGGTTGCTGCGGGAGCGTGGCCGGGACGTCGGGGTGATGAAGCCGTTCGCCTCGGGATGTCGGTCGGAGGCCGGCGACCTTGTCGCGGACGACGGCGTCTGCCTCGCCCGCGCGGCCGAGTCGGCCGACCCCCACGAGCTGGTCTGTCCGGTGCGGCTCCGCCATCCGCTGGCGCCGACGGTCGCGGCTCGGCTCGAGGGGCGGTCGCTGTCGCTGGGGCCGGTGTGGTCGGCGCTGGAGGCGTTGTGCGGTCGGCACGAGTGTTTGATCGTGGAGGGGATCGGCGGGCTGCTGGTCCCGGTGACTCCTGCGTCCCTGCTGGTGGACGTTGCGGTTGGCGTCGGCGCCCCGGTCCTCATCGTGGCCCGTGCCGGGCTGGGCACGATCAACCATTCGCTGCTCACGGTCGAGTGTGCCCGATCACGCGGGCTGGAGGTCGCCGGGATCGTGCTCAACGCGGTCGGGCCGGCCCCCGGCGGTCTGGCGGAGGAGACGAACGCGGCCGAGATCGCCGCGGCGTCGGGGGTGCCGGTGATCGGCCCTCTGCCCTGGTTCGAGGCCGCGTCGGTCGAGCGCGGGGAGCTGTCGGATATGCCGAGTGTGCTGGGGTCGATGCCCGGCACGGACCGAGTTCTTCGGCGCCTGGAAACCTGACGGAGAGATCGTGGACGGGATGCTGCCGCTGCTCAAGCTCCAGAGCCGGATCACGTGGAACGTGTTGCGCACGGTGCGCGACCATTCCCGGCTCAAGCTGGCGGCGATCGCGGTGCTCGGGGGGGTGATCTGGGTCGGGCTGTACCTGTTCGCGTACTACGGGTTCCGCTGGACGGTCGCATTTCTGGATGAGGGCGGGATCACAGACCTCCTGGTCTCGCTGCTCTTCTTCGTCCTGATGGTGATGCTCGTGTTCAGTAATGCGGTCATCGCATACACCGCCCTGTTCCGGTCGCGCGAGGCGTGGTTCCTGCGGTCGTCCCCGGTCCGGTCGGAGTCGATGTTTCTTTACAAGCTGGGCGAGGCGTTGGCGTTCAGTTCGTGGGCGTTCGTCCTGCTCGGCCTGCCGATCATGCTGGCCTACGGGGTTCAGAAATCGGCCCCGTGGCACTATTATCCCGCGATGCTGCTGTTCTTCTTCAGCTTTGTGCTGATCCCGGCCAGCATCGGGTCGTTCCTGGCGATGCTGCTGCCCACGCTGCTGCGGCCGTGGCTGCGTCGGCTGCTCAGCAGTGCGGCGTTGGGCCTGGCCATCGGGGCGCTGCTCTTCACTCCCCACATCGCCCGCAGCGACGAGAGCGGCGAGAACCTGTTCCGGACCGGTGCGGTGCTCCGCCGCATCAGCTTTACCCACAGCGTGTACTGGCCCAGTGCGTGGGTATCGCGGGGGCTGGCCATCGCGGCCGGTTCGCCCGGTGCGGGTACGGGGACCGACGCCCTGTATTACTTCGGGCTGCTGGTCAGCAACTCGCTGTTCCTGTCCCTGCTGGCGGCCGGTTTCGCGAGCCGGACGTATGACCGGGCCTGGAACCGCACTCAGTCCACCTCGTCCCGGACCCAGGTCAACCACCGCCGGTTCCCCCTGCCCCGCTGCCTGTCGGACGCCCCGCTGTGGCACCTGCTGGGCAAGGATGTGAAAATGTTCGTCCGCGACCCCGTGCAGTGGACTCAGTGTGCGGTGCTGTTCGGGCTGCTCGGTCTGTACATCCTGAACCTCCGCAACATGCGCTACCCGTCCGAGCTTCAGAAGTGGCGGAACCTGACGTCGTTCCTCAACCTGACGTCGATCTCGCTGGTCCTTGCGACGCTGACCACCCGGTTCGTCTTTCCGATGTTCAGCTTGGAGGGCCGTCGGTTCTGGGTGGTCGGTCTGATGCCGATCAAGCGGCATTACGTGCTCTGGAGCAAGTTCCTGTTCGCGTTTCTGAGCTGCCTGCTCATCACTCTGGCGCTGATGATAACGTCGGACCTGATCCTTGAGGAGCCGCCGGGGCTGATGTTGCTCCATACGGCGACAATTGGTATGATCTGCCTCGGCCTGTCGGGCATGGCGGTCGGGCTGAGTGCGGTGTATCCGAACCTGCACGAGAGCAGCCCGGCCAAGATCGTATCCGGGTTTGGCGGGACGTTGAACCTGATCCTCAGCTTGGTCTATGTGTTTGCCGTGGTCATCGCCCAGGCGGTGCCCGTTCATCTGTGGCGGATGGGGGTGATATCGCACGTACAGTTCGGCTGGTCACTCGCCGCCGGCTTGACGCTTCTGTTGGTCGCGACCGCCCTGGCTTTCGGCCTCCCGATGTGGCTGGGGAGCCGGGCATTGGCAAGGATGGAGTTCTGAATGATCGATGAGATACGCAAGGCGATGGCGTCGGCGACCGCCGACTACATCGAGGTCCGCGTCCAGCGGGCCAGCGCCAGCGACGTCCGGTACACGGGCAAAGAGCTGGAGCATATCGGCCGCCGGACGCAGCTCGGGGGCAGTGTCAGGGCGATGGTCAAGGGCGGCTGGGGCTTCTCGTCGTTCAACGAACTGGCCGACCTGCCCCATCACGTCGAGGCCACCTGCCGCCAGGCACGGCTGGTCGAGCGGGAGACGCCCGGCCTGGCACCGGTCGAACCCGGAAAGGCCACCGTCGTCGCCGAGCCGGAGGTGGACCCGCGCGACGTCGCCCTCGAAGACAAGCAGGCCCTGTGCGAGCGATACAACAACATCATCCTCGCAGCCCCGAAAATCCAGACCTCGAACGTGATGTACCGCGACTCGACGATCGACGAGTACCTGGTGAACAGCGACGGGGCGGAACTCCACCAGGAGACCTGCTTCGCCGGGATCATGGTGATGGCCGTGGCCAAGGACGGGACCGACGTCCAGCGGGCCTACGACAGCGTGGGAAACATCCGGGGATACCAGGTCGTGGCCGACCGCGAGGCGGTGTGCGAGGAGGTCGTCCGTCGGGCGATCGACCTGCTCTCCGCCGAACAGCCCGTCGCCGGACCACACACCGTGGTGCTCGACCCCAAACTGTGCGGGGTGTTCATCCACGAGGCGTTCGGCCACCTGAGCGAGGCCGACTTCGTGTACGAGAACGACCGGCTCCGGAAGATCATGCAGATCGGGCGCCGGTTCGGCCCCGATTCCCTCTCCATCTGCGACTACCCCAGGATGCCCGGCGAGGCGGGATACTACGCATACGACGCCGAGGGGGTGGCCGGGGACCGGACCTACCTGATCCGCGACGGCGTGCTCGACAGCCGGCTCCACTCCCGCGAGACGGCGAAGATGATGGACGAGGAGCCGACCGGCAACGCACGATGCCTCAACTACAGCTTCGCACCCATCGTCCGAATGTCGAACACCTACATGGAACCGCGCGAGCACTCGTTCGACGAACTCCTCGCCGGCATCGAGGACGGCATCTACGCCATCGGGGCCATCGGCGGCCAGACGGATATGGAGATGTTCACCTTCTCCGCCGAGGAAGCATACGAGATCAAGAACGGCGAGCTGGCCCGGAAACTGCGCGACGTGGTGCTGACCGGGAACGTGTTCGAGACGCTGGGCAACATCGAGATGATCGGAGACGACTTCGAGATGTACGGGGGCCTGGGCGGATGCGGCAAGGGCGGCCAGATGCCACTCCGGGTCGGAGACGGCGGGCCAAGCGTCCGAATCAAGAACGTCGTGGTCGGGGGGCAATAAGGATGATGAACGTGAACGAATTGATCGACCGCATTCTGAGCCAGGCCGGGGCACGGGCCGACGCAGCCGAGGTGTACTTCAACTCCTCGGAGAGCCGCCCCGTCGAGTTCGAGAACAACAAGCTCAAGTACATCGCGACCAAGTCCGGGCGCGGCGTCGGACTCCGGGTCATTCACAACGGACGGATCGGCTTCTCCAGCACGTCGGACTTCAGCCGGCTGGACGAACTCGTCGATTCGGCGATGGAGAGCGCCCGGTTCGGACAGGAGGCCCGGTTCGAGTTCCCCGAAGACTGCCGGCCGAGCGAGGTCCGGGTGTACGACGAACGAGTCAAGGAGCTCGAGCCGAAACAGATGGCCGACCTGGGCCACCGGGCGATCGACGCCATCCTCGCCGAGCACCCCGACGTGCAGTGTTCCGGCTCGGTCAGCGCATCGGTCAGCCGCGAGCGGGTGGCCAACACCCGCGGACTCGACATCGGCTACACCTCGACCCGCTCGACGGTCTCGTTGACCGCGCTGGCGGTCGGCGACGACGAGGGCATCCTGTGGGTGGGCGACCGCTGGTCGCGGGCCGACCTGGTCTCCGACGTGTCCCCGCTGGTGGAGAAGATCAACCACGACCTCGAACTCGCCGAGCAGACCGCCGCCCTGTCCACCGGCACCTATCCCGCCATCTTCACCCCCGACGCGATGGGCACCCTGCTGCTCTCGATCTCGCAGGGGGTGAACGGCAAGATGGTCCAGAAAGGGGCCTCGCCGTTGACCGGCCGCATCGGCGAGCAGATTCTCGATGAGCGCATCACGGTTATCGACGACGCACTGACCGAGTTCGGCCCGGCGAGCGCCCCGCACGACACCGAGGGCCTGGTGTCGGGCCGTACCACCCTGATCGACAAGGGCGTCCTCAACAGCTACCTGTTCGATCTCCAGACGGCGGGGATGCTGGGCGAGCGGCCGACCGGGAACGGGCTCCGCAGCTACAGCAGCCAGCCCAACCCCGGCCACAACAACACCATGATTCTGCCGGGCGACACGCCGTACCCGGACATGCTGGCCGGCATCAAACGGGGGATTCTGGTGGACGCCGTACTCGGCGGCGGGATGAGCAACACCCTCGCCGGGGCGTTCTCGGTGAACGTCGACCTCGGCTTCCTCATCGAGGACGGCCGGTTCGCCGGGCGGATCAAGAACTGCATGATCGCGGGCAACGTGTACGACCTGCTCAAGGACGGCATCGAGACGATCGGCGATACCCCCGAGATGAAGGGCGCACTCAGCGTGCCCCACTTCTGCTTCAAGGGCATTCGCCTGGGGACACAATGACCCCACATCCGCTGGAACGGACACCGCTCTGCCACAGATAAACACGGGAGGACGAGATGGACATCCTGCTGGTCGGATCAGGCGGGCGCGAGCACGCCCTCGCCTGGAAGATCGCCCAATCCCCGCTCTGCGACAAGCTGTACGCGGCGCCGGGGAACGCCGGGATCGGGCAACACGCCGAGCTGATCGACATCGAGGCCGACGACATCGCGCTGCTGCTCCGGTTCGTGAAACGGGCCGGGATCGACTTCGTGGTCGTCGGGCCGGAAGCCCCCCTGGTCGGCGGGCTGGTCGACGAGTGCCGGAGCGCCGGGGTGAAGGCGTTCGGCCCCGACAAGGCGGCCGCGCAGCTCGAGGGCAGCAAGGCGTTCGCCAAGGACATCATGCGGAAGCACAACGTGCCCACCGGCGGGTACCAGGCGTTCGACCGGGCCGAGGCCGCCAAGGACTATGTCTCCGTCATGAAGCCGCCCATCGTGGTCAAGGCCGACGGGCTCGCCGCGGGCAAGGGGGTGGTCATCTGCAACAGCCGCGAAGAGGCCGGCGAGTGGATCGACACCATGATCATCGAGGGCCGGTTCGGCTCGGCGGGCAGCCGGGTGGTCATCGAGGAGTTCCTCCCCGGCGAAGAGGCGTCCATCCTCGCGTTCACCGACGGAAAGACCATCGCCACGATGCCCACCTCGCAGGACCACAAGCGGGCCCTCGATTTCGACAAGGGGCCGAACACCGGCGGCATGGGCGCCTACTCGCCCGCTCCGGTCGTCTCCGACTCCATCTACGACCTGGTCGAACACGACATCCTCATCCAGACCGTCCACGCGATGAACATCGAGGGGAAGCCCTACCGGGGCGTCCTGTACGCCGGGCTGATGATCGAGGATGACGCCCCGCGCGTCCTCGAATACAACGTCCGATTCGGCGACCCCGAGGCCCAGCCCGTGCTCATGCGACTCCGGTCCGACCTCCTCCCCATCCTGCTCAGCACCGTCGATGAGACCCTCGACGAGCAGGAGATCGAGTGGGACGACCGGCCGGCCGTCTGTGTGGTGATGGCCTCCGGCGGATACCCGAGCAGCTACAAGAAGGGATACCCCATCGAAGGGATCGACGAGGCCGAGGCGCTCGGTGACGTGAAGGTGTTCCACGCGGGCACCGCCGAGGCCGGCGGGCAGATCGTCACCAACGGCGGACGGGTGCTCGGTGTGACCGCGATGGGCGACGACCTGACCGCCGCCATCGAACGGGCATACGAGGCGGTCGGGAGAATCCACTTCCAGGACGCACACTACCGGCGGGACATCGGGGCAAAGGCACTCGATTGAACGTCGGATAACGGGGAATGCCCGAGGCGGCCGACTCGGGCGGGGGCTACTCCTCCGGCTCCTCCGGTTCGGGCAGCTCGTCCACGTCCGGCAGTTCGTCGAGCGAGTTCAGCCCGAAGTGTTCGAGGAACTTCCGCGTCGTGCCGTAGAGGAACGGCCGGCCGATGATCTCCGCTCGCCCGGCGATCCGAATGAGTTGTCTCTGGAGCAGGGCCCGGAGCAGCGGGCCTGCCTGGACGCCGCGGATCGCCTCGATGTCGGCCCGGGTGACCGGCTGCTTGTAGGCGATGACCGCGAGTGTTTCCAGTGCGGCGGG
>PWKM01000215.1 GCA_003559755.1 Planctomycetota bacterium | reverse complement strand
CGGGGATATTGGCGATGCAGATCGGGCAGTTCATGTTGCAGCGGTTGGTGATGTCGAGGAACACCATCCGCGGGTTGTGCTTGCCCTGATAGGAGCACGTCCGGCAGTTCAAGTCGCAGCTCGGCACCTTCTGTTCGTTGTAGCCGCAGATCTCCCGCTTCTTCTGCCAGCGGGCGGCATCGGAGCTTACCAGAGCTTCGGTCTTCCCGCACGCCGGGCAGTCCTTTACGAGAAAAACTTCGTTGTCGCGAATCACGTGCTCGGCCGGCACATGTTCCCGGCACGTTTCGCAAACGCCAACATTCTCAGTGCGGAGCACAGAACTCCTTTCAAGCGGCTTCCTGACTGCCTGCTTAGAACAGAGCGAGCGGACGAACCGGCAACTCGGCCATCAGATTGAACAAGTGCTTATTGTAGCGATTGCGCGCAGTTTCGAACGCAGAAGAAAGCCATTCTCTTCATCTTTCCCGGCAATATACTTGATGATAGTAGCAGCATGAGGAAAAACAGGCAAGTCAAAGTGCCGCCGGACGCGCTATAATATCGTATCATCTCGGCAGGCGGTGCTGTACACATCGCCACAGCCCGGGCGGGCCTGTCGAGCCGGGCGGGGCCGCCGACTCAGGCGGGCGATAGCGGCCGGCCGGGATCGCCGGCGTCCCGGACAACAGGAGTGGAGAACAGCATGCAAGACGAACAGATGCGCCCGGACCTGACGTATCCGCGGAACTGGGAATATCGCGTCGTTGGGACCAGCCGGGGGCTGGTCCGCGAAGCGATCCTCGATGTGACCGGCGGCTCGGAGGACTCGCTGACGTTCTCCCGGTTCAGCGAAACAGGCAAATACATCTCGTTCGTGCTCGAAATGCGGGTGACGGACGAAGCCCATCGAAATGCCATCTATGAAGACTTGATGAGCCGCGACTGCATCAAGGTCGTACTTTGACCACCGCCGAGCAGTCGGGCGGTCACACAGGAGGATCGGACAGAATGAAAGAAGCGATGTTCGGAGCAGGGTGCTTCTGGGGAGTCGAGGCCGCCTTCCGGCGGGTCGAAGGCGTGGTTGACACGGCCGTGGGCTACTCCGGCGGGCACACCGAGAGCCCGACCTACGAGCAGGTCTGTTCGGGGCGCACGGGCCACGCCGAGGTCGTCCGGATCAAATTCGACCCGGAGAAGGTATCGTTCGAAGAGCTTCTGCACGTATTCTGGGGGTGCCACGACCCGACGCAAGTGAACCGGCAGGGGCCGGACGTGGGGCAGCAGTACCGCTCGGTGATCTTCGCCGTTGATGACGACCAGCGTCGAGCGGCGGAGGCGTCGAAGCGGCACCTGGCCGAGTCCGGCCGGCTCCCCCGCCCGATCGCCACAAGTGTCGAGCCAGCCGGCCCGTTCTGGCGAGCGGAGGAATACCACCAGCGATACCTCGAGAAGCACGGGCGGGATTCGTGCGGGCGCCCCTGATTCGCGGTCCGGCCGCCGGGCCGCCGGTCAGTAGTGGACCCGTCCGATCTTGAGCCGCAGTGCCCGCTGAACGCCGGAGGTGAGCACGGCCAGGGCGATGGAGTAGAACCGGCTCTCGGCCGAATCGGCCCGCGACGTGAGCACGATGGGCGCCGCCGCCCCGACCAGGTTGCCCGCCATCTTCGCCTGCGCCGTATAGACGAACGACTTGACGACGATATTGCCCGCCTCGATATCGGGCACGAGCAGGATGTCGGCCCGGCCGGCGACCGGCCCGTCCAGCTTCTTGTGGGCGGCCGCCTCGGGCGACATCGCGTTGTCGAAGGCGAACGGCCCGTCGATCACACATTCCGGCCGGAACTGGCCGCGCCGAGCCATCGTCTCCAGGCAGGTGGCGTCCACGGTCGCCGGCATCGCCGGGTTGAGCAGTTCGACGGCGGCCAGGCACGCCACGCGCGGCTTCTTGATGCCCAGGACCTCGGCGAGGTAGATCGCGTTGAGCACGATCTCTGCCTTGGCCTCGAGGTCCGGGGCGATGTTCATCGCCGCGTCGGTGGTGAGGATGAGCCGATCATAGCCGGGCAGCTCGGCCACATACACGTGGCTCATCCGCAGGCCGGTACGCAGGCCGACTTCTTTGTCCAGCACCGCCCGCAGAAAGTCGTCGGTGTGGATGTAGCCCTTCATCAGGACGTCGGCCCGGCCGGTGTGGACCAGTTCGGCGGCGCACAGGGCGGCTTTCTCCGGCTCCGCCACGTCGATCACCGCGTCCGCATCGAGGGCCAGGTCCGCCGCCTCGGCCAGCTCGCGGATGCGCCGGGCGTCGCCCACCAGGACGGCCCTGGCGATGTTCTCCTCCTTCGCTCGCTTCACCGCGTCGATGACCGTCGGATCGCCGGCCGCCGCCACCGCCACCCGCTTGATGGGATAGTCCGCCACCGCCTCGACAACCTCGCGTAATGTTTTCATCTCGCGCCTCCTCAAAAGAAATGGCTTGCGGCCTCTATTTTCGCTGTGGCCGCCGGGAACGCAACCGTCTGCTTGTGGTTTATGCGGGCTCGATTCATCATCGGCAGGGCATTCGGGGCGCGACGGCATCCGTGGGAAGCGGGGACCGAGCCGGAGACGCATTTGGGAGCGGCGGCGTTCGGGCACTGAGGATCGGGGTCAGTCCAGCTCGATGCGGGTCCGAATCAGAGCCGATTCCAGGCGTAAAACCCCGTCCAAGCTGATGCGGGTATTGGCCAGATTGAGCTGTTCGAGCCGTCGCATCGAGGCCAGATGCTCGACGGACGCATCGGTGATCCCCGTGCGGGCCAGCGACAGGACTCGCAGGGCACCGAACCCGGCGATGCGACGGACGGCCTCGTCTGTGATCCCCGTCCCGGTCAGGTCCAGGTGCCGCAGTTGGGATAGTGCGCCGAGCTCGGCGGGCCCCTCGTCGGAGATGTCGGTGAACGCCAGCGAGAGGCGCTGCAATTCCTGCAATGTGCCGAGGAGCGCGACCCCGCGGTCAGTGATCCGTGTATCGGCCAGCCCCAGCGCGTGCAACTGTCCGCCGGCGGCGACGTGAGCGGCCCCGTCGTCCGTGGTTCGGGTCCCGGCCAGGTCCAGATGTCGAAGGGCCGGCATCTCTCGCAAGTGAGCGAGATGGGCGTCCTCGACCCGCGTGTCGCGGAGCAGGAGCGTCTCGAGGGCGGGATGCCCTGCGAGATGCTCCAGGCCGGCACCGGTGACCGAAGTCCGGTTCAAGTCGAGAAGCTTCAGTTCCGGGAGAGACGCGATATGCCGCAGCCCGGCATCGGTGACCCGGCTCCCGGCCAGATGCAGCATCTCCAACTGGGTGAGGTCGCGGAGATGTTCCAGCCCCTCATCGGTGACCGGCGAACCGGTCATGTTCAGGTGGCGGAGGGTGCGGGCCGAGGCGAGGTGACGCAGGCCCTCGGCGGTAACGCGGCTCACTTCTCGGAGGAACAACTGCTCGAGGGCGGGCAGCCGACCCACGTGCCGGAGCGTCTCGTCGTCGGCTCGCGACTGACAGAGGGACAGTCGGGACAGTTTGGGCAGTCCGCTGAGGTGCTCCAGCCCGTCGCCCCCCGAAACCGACGAGGCGGCGAGGTCGAGCCACTCGAGCTCGGTGAGCCCCGACAGGTGGCGAAGACCCTCCCCGGTCACCGCAGTAGATTGGAGGGTGAGGACTCGCAGCCCGGTCAGGCCGGCGAGGTGCTCCAGGCCGGCGTCGGTGATGAGAGTCTGCGCCATCTGCAGGTGGCGGAGGCCGCGCAGTTGCGACAGGTGTGCGAGCCCCGCGTCGGTGATCGCGCTGCCGTTCAACAGGAGCGACCGGAGCTCGGGGAAGTGCCGGAGCTGTTCGAGCCCGTCGTCGGAGATCGACGTCTGCGATATGTCCAGCGCCCGGAGCCGAGACAGGTTCGAGAGCTGGGCCAGGCCGCGCCGATCGATCCGGGTGCGGCTGAGGATCAGCACCTGCAGGTGCTCCAGGTCCTCGAAATGTTCGAGGTCCGAGTTGGAGATGCCCATCCCGGCCAAGCTCAGCCCGGGTATCTGCCTCTCGCGGACCTCGTTTGCCAAGCGGGGCAGGGCCAGGCCGCCGAGTTCGGACGAGACCGGCCTGACGTAGAGCACGGCTCCGGCGGGGACCGGGATGCCGTTCGCGGTCGCCGACGGTGTCCGGCCCAGGTAGCGGACTATCGTGTCCCCGACGTCCTGATCGTCCGGGTTCGCGAGTGGTGCCACATCGTACACGTGGAGGGCCAGAGACGAGTCGAACGTTTCATCGGTCGGCGCGACGGGCGCGGCCTCGTCCAGCGGGTCGTCCTGAGCGGGATCGCGAGCGGGGACGACGGGATCGTCGCGTTCCTCCGGCCGGGCGATCCCGGGCTCGGTCGGGGCCGGCCTCGCTTCGTCGCGCTCTCTTCCCCGCGATAAAATGAAAAGGAGGGCGGTCCCGGCAACGGATACGACCATCAGTATGACAAAGACAACAAGCAGTTTTTTGAAGTTCATCCCGTGTCCTCTGAATGTAACGTGCCGCCCCAGGTCCGCCCTGCGCAATCGGGCGCACGAACGTACCATTATAGGTATTATACGACAGAGGCGGCGGATGGTTCACAGAAATCTGGCGAGATTGTCTGGAACCGGGTCCATCGAGCCGGAACCTCCGGTGCGGTCAGCGGTCGGCGGCCGCCTCTTCCAGGAGTTCGGCCACCTCCTGGTGGCCGTGCTCGCGGGCCACGTCGGCGGGCGTCCGGTCGTCTGCACAGCGGGCGCTCGAATCCACTCCCGCCTCGATCAGCACCTCCGCCACCGCCAGGTCACCTGTGCGGGCGGCCAGGTGGAGGAGCGTCCGGCGTTCTTCGTCGCGGACCGTCACATCGGCACCGCCGGCGATGAGGATGCGGGCGATATTGGCATCTCCCCGCCCGACCGCCAGTTGCAGTGGGGTGCCGTGGTCCTCGGTACGGTTGACGTCTGCTCCGTGTTCGATGAGTGCCCGAACGAGGTCCTCGTGGCCCATCTGCATCGCGATGCGCAGGGGCGTCCAGCCGCGCCGATTGGGGGCATCGACCGTGGCCCCGTGTTCGAGCAGCAGCCGGGCGATGCCGGTGTAGCCGCGTCGGGCGGCCAGGTGCAGAGGGGCGTTGCCGTCGGCCTCTTTTCGGGCGTTGGGGTCCCCGCCTGTTTTCAGCAGAAGTTGGGCCGTGTCGGTGTTGTTTTCAGCGGCTGCGAGGTGCAGGGGGGTGGAGCCGTCGTTGTCCGCCGCATCCGGCCCGGCTCCAGCGGCGATGAGCACGCCGATCAATTCCGTCCGTCCGGCCCTCGCCGGGTGAAAGAGCGGCGTTCGGCCCCGAGCGTCCCGGGCGTTCGGCTCGGCGCCGGCGCCGATCAGCTTTCTCACTGCCTCGGTGGAGCCCGCCTGCGCCGCCAGGTGGAGGGGCGTCGCATCCTCGGCGGCTACGTGTCCGAGCACCCATCGGACTCGTTCTGGACCTTCATCCCACACATCCGGTTGGACATATTCGGCGGCGGCATCCATATCGTATTGATCGGTCGCGCCGGCTTCGAGCCCCTGGTCGAGGAGGTAGTCGATCATCCGTTCATGCCCGCCCTGGGCTGCGGCATGGAGCAATGTCCCCCGTACGAAGTTGTGATACACATGGCTGGAGATGGTGACGGGTACGCCGAGCCGGACCAGGCGTTCGGCGGATTCGACCCGGCCCAGCCGGACGGCGGCCCGGAGGGCGTCCTCACGGCTGGCTCGCTCGGCATACGGGAAGGCCGCTTCGACGATCTCGGGGTGCCCGCCCTCTGCCGCAGCTTCCAGCAGGCCGGGGGAGTCGAGGTCGCCGCCTGCCTCGATGATCAGATCAAACGCTGCGGGGCGGCCGCTGCGGGCAGCGGCGTGGACGGGCGTCAGGCCGTCTGTCTTGCGTCTTGCGTCGAGATGCGCCCCGCGCTCGATGAGCGTGCGCATGGTCTCCAGATGCGCCCCCTGTGCCGCGTGATAGAGAGGCGTAGAGTGGCCGATGTCGCGGGCGTATATCAGCCGCGAGTTCGCGCGGAGCAGGCGGCGGACTTCCCGGTCGTCTCCCTCCCGGGCTGCCTTGATGATGGCTTGCGCCGACTCTGTCTCGGCCACCCAGTGGTCGTCGCCGAGGAGATCGATCCCGGCAAATCCGAGGATGAAATCTGCGATCTGGGCCGGGTTGACCCCTGCCCGGATGGACACGTAGCCCAGCGTGGCATCGATGCCCAGCCACCAGGCGTCGGCGCGTTCGGTGCCGGGCGGGATGGTCCGCAGATATTCCGTGCGGTACATGGCGGAGTCGGGCCAGAGCAGGCCGGCGGCCTTGAACCGCCAGACGCCACGGAACGCCGTCGGTTCGCTGGGGGGCTGGGATGCCGCACCGACCAGCCGCTCGAGGTCCGGGGACCGCCCGTCGGCGTCGACCCATATCACCGGGGGCAGGAACAGGGAGCCGGCGGTCTGGTCCCAGGCCGCGGCGCCGGCGCCCGCCGGGCCGTCCCAGCCGTACATCCGGAGCCGGGGCGCGGTCCCGTAGCCCGCAGGCGGCAGATAGGGCAGATGCGCCCGGAGGTGCAGACCGGCCCCGTAGCCGACGCTCAATCGGACGCAGTCGGCGGCGTCGCGGGCGCGGTCGCCAAAATACTCGCCAACGGTGCGAGGGGCGGCACAGCCCGCGGCGAGGGAAAGGGCGAGCAGGCAGAGGAAGCCCATCGAAGCACGGGAGGCGTCAGAGTTCATACGGATGCTCCTGCACGGGGACGCTATAACGAAACAGGGTGAAAACCACGCCCTGCGGGCTCGCCTGCGCCGGCGGGCTTCATCCGAAGAGGCGGGCACCGGGCCTGGAGCGAGATGATAACCCCGTTCGCCCGGTCGTGCAAGGTTCCGGCCCGCTGGAAAAGGGTGTGCTGCGGGTCGGGGCGCTGCCCCTGGTGCACATTGCGGCCCCTATGTTTGACTCGGGTCGGTGCTGTCGTATAATTGATCCCAGTGGCCGAATGGCCACGACAAACATGAAAGAACGCCGACGAATAGATCTCAAGCCGCGTAAGGAGCGGGTCATACTGCTCG
>PWKM01000186.1 GCA_003559755.1 Planctomycetota bacterium | reverse complement strand
GGAGCTGTACCAGCCGTAGTAGAAGCCGATCTTCTCGTCCACAGTCGACAGGTCGACGACCGCCGGGGCCTCGTCGATCCGGACCGGCATCCGTTCGGACTCCTTCATCAGCTCGGCCGCCCGCAGGATCGTCCGGTCGCCCATCGCATATGCGCCGCTCTGGATGCCCCGGGCGTCGAAGAAGGCGATGCCCTCAACGCCCTGCCGTTGGGCCTGGATCGCCCGGCTGACCAGCTCGTTCGCGGTCTGGTCGTCCGGCCCGTCCAGCCGGCAGACGGCGATAAGCTGGTGGACGGGTGAGAGTGGCTCGGCCCGGGCGTGGAGCGGGTTGCGGATACGGCCCTGGACCGGCGGCTCATCCACGCGGGCGAGCGTCAGTTCAGAATCGACCGACGCACGGCACCAGTCCTGATACCTGCGAGGGCCGGACAGATCGCTCTGGCGGATGCGCCAGGGGATGCCCCGGACGAGCAGGATGATGGTGGTCCGAGGATGCCCGGCGACGTGATCGCGGACGGGGGCCAGCAGGCGACGATTGAAGTCCTCCCGGCTGATCTCCGCACCGACCGGCAGGTCCACGCGCAGCCGCTGTACATTGCGGAGCTGCCGTGCCCGGGCGTAATTGTTGGCGATTCGTTCGGCGTTGGGGGCCCGCACGTTGGAAACGATGAGCAGGTCGGGCGGCCGGAACCGGTACGGCTCGGCGGTCACGGCGACGGGCGGGGACGGGTCGGACTGGTGCTCGGGCGGGTCGCCCTCGGTGAACGCCCGGACCGAATACCGGTATTCCGCCCCCTCCTCGACGTTGGTATCGACCAGTTCGGCGACCCCGGTGGCCTCCAGCGAGCCGCCCTCGACAAGCTCGATGGACGGTCGGGGGGCGGCGATGTTCAACCGGGCGTACGGCTGGAACTCTTCGTCATCGGGGCCCATGCGGCCGATCTCGTACCCGGCGACGTGTCGCTCGAGATTCGGGGCCCAGGATACCAGCACGCGGTCGGCGTCGGCCACCGCCCGCAGCCCGCGCGGCGTGGCCGGTTTGCCCGTCGCCGGCCTGCCCACCCGGAACTCGGCCGTGGGCCGGTCGCCGGTGAGCCGCACGTTTCGGATCGTCCGATCCTGCCGGACGTACGGGTAGATTCGGACAGTGTACACCCGGCCGGGCCTCAGGCCGGTGATGGTGTACGACCTTTCGTTGGCGTTCACGCCTTGGGTGACGGGCCCGAAGAACCGGGCGGGGGAGCGCCACTCGATCGCCCAGCCGTCGATGCCGTCCGCCGTGGCCTGCCATTCCACCCGGGCGGCGTTCTCGCCGGGGGTGACTCTGAACGCGGTTACAGTGGCCTCGGCGGCGAACGCGGCCGGCGCCGCCAGGATTACGATGAATAGGAGCAGCCGTTTTTTCATAGTCGTTGGTCCTCGCTTCCTTCCCTATCATTATACCCGAAAAGCGTCTCCGGCAAGCGCCGCTCTTTCCCGTCCTCGCAGCCGTCATTCCGTGTGCAGGTGGTTGTGGATGGCGGCGGCCAGGCGGGGGGAGATGCCGTCGGCCCGGGCGAGTTCTTCCGGGGTCGCCTGTTTGATCGCGTTGAAGCTGCCGAACTCCTTCTTGAGGGCGGCGATCCGCCTGGGGCCGACACCCGGCACGTCCTGGAGCGGGGAATGAAACAGGGACCGCTTTCTCAGTTTGCGGTGATATTCGATGGCGAACCGGTGTGCCTCGTCGCGGACCCGCTCGAGCAGGAGCAGTTCTCCGCTGTCGGGCGGGAGCAGGATCGGCCGTGAGCGGCCGGGCTTGAAGAACCGTTCCGGCTGCGTCTTCCGTTTCGATTTGGCGATGCCGACCAGGTCGGGGGACTCGATCTCCAGCCCGTCGAGCACCTGTTTCGCCGCGCTGACCTGGCCCGCGCCGCCGTCGACCAGGATCAGGTCGGGCAGGTCGTCCCGGTCGCGGAATCGCCGCGACAGCACCTCGCGCATCATCGCGAAGTCGTCGGACCCGTCCACGGTGCGTATCTTATACCGGCGGTATCGGTCCTTATCTGGCTTTGCCCCGGTGAACGCGACGAGCGAGCCGACCGCCCGGCGGCCGTGCAGGTTCGAGATGTCGAAACACTCGATCCGCTCCGGGGTGTTCCGCAGGTCCAGCTTGCCCCGCAGCGAGTCCAGGAGGCGTCGTGCCCGCTTCTGGTCGGTGTGGCGTGCCTCGAACGAGCTGCGGGCGTTCCGGCAGGCCATCTCGACCAGCTCGCGGCGAACCCCCCGCTGGGGCACGGAGATGCGGACGGTCGAGCCGCGCAGCTCGCCGAGCCATTCTTCGAGCGTCTCCCGGTCGTCGGGCTCGACGGGCACGGCCACGTCGGGCGGGGTGAACCGCATCTGGCCGTAGAACCGTTCGATGAACTCGGCCAGCAGCTCGGACTCCGGCTTGCCGTGCGTCTCGAACTCGTGCGTATCGACGTTCTCGAGACGGCCGTGCCGGACGAACATCGCCTGGAAGGCGATCCGGCCGCCCTCGCGGAACAGCCCGAACACGTCGCGATCGACGTTCCGATCGGACGTGATCTTCTGCCGCTCGAGCGTTTGCTCGATCGCAGCGATCCGGTCGCGGTACATCGCCGCCCGCTCGTACTGTCGGGCCTTCGCCGCGGCCTGCATACGTGAGCGGAGCACGTCGAGCACCTCGTCGTTCCTGCCCTGCAGGAACAGGATCGCCTCGTCCAGCATCTCCCGGTACTCGGCGTCGTCGACCTCACCGGAGCACGGCCCCATACAGTTGCCCATCTGGCCCTGGAGGCAGGGGCGGGCCCGGGTCCCGAAGACCTTGTTGCTGCACTTGCGGATGGGGAAGACCGAGTTGACGAACCGGACGGTGGCCCGGGCCGCCTTGGCCGATGCGTACGGCCCGAAATAGAGCACGCCTTTCTCGCCCTTCCTCGTCTCGACCTCGGCCCGGGAAGCCGCCTTCTTCGGGAACCGAATCTTGGGGAACGGCTCGTTGAGGTCGATCTTCAAGCTGATGTACGTCTTCTCGTCCCGGAGCCGGATGTTGTACTTCGGCTGGAACTGCTTGATCAGGTTATTCTCGAGGATCAGGGCTTCTTTCTCGCTGGCCGTGACCACGAACGAGAAGTCGGCGATGCGCGAGATGAGGAACCGGTAGAAGATGCGGGTGTCTCCGCTCTTTCGGAAGTATGAACGGACGCGGGAGCGGAGGTCCTTCGCCTTGCCCACGTAAATGACCTCCTCCCGCTCGTCCTTGAACAGATATACGCCCGGCGAGCGGGGGAGCGTGTCCAGCTTCGGCTCCAGGTCCGGTTGTTTCTGGCTTGTGTCCATCTCTTCCCCCAGTATAACAGAAACCCCGACCGGCCGGGCGTGTGCTGCGCCCGACCGTTATAAAAACGGGAGCTTTTTTGCCCGAAGGCGATGACGACGCGACGCCCGTCGCCTATAATATGTACGGGGGAGTAAGGAGGATGGATATGACCGAGTCGAGGGCCGATTCCGCCGTACCGCCGGACGGACAGGCGCCGCGTCGGCGCTGGTTGAAAATTGCGTTGATGGTGTGCGGCGGCGGGCTGCTCCTGCTCGTCCTGGCCGTGGTCACGCTGCTGCTGGTCTTCACCGACGCCCGTGTGCGGCGGATCATCGAGCGACAGGCGAGCGAACGGCTGGAGCGCGAGGTCACCATCGGGTCGCTCGAGGTCGATTTCCGCAGCGGGATTCGAGCCACGGATGTGCGCATCGGGGAACGGGCGGGCTTCGACAGCAACGGGTTCGCCCGCGCCGACATGCTCGACCTGCGCGTGCGAGTCTGGCCGGCCCTGGTCAGTCTCGGCGGACGCATTCACGCCCGCGTCGAGATCGAGCGGCCGGAGATCACGGTCGTTCGCAACGTGGACGGCGAGCTGAACATCGGCGATCTGATCGAGATGCTGGCGGAGGAGCGGGACCCGCTCGACGCCCTGTCGCTCGACCTCCGGATCACCGGCGGCACCCTGAATCTGGTCGACCGGGCCGGCCCCGAACCGCGCCGGACCGTGCTCAGCGAGCTCAATGCGTCCGCTGTCCTCCCCTCCTACGACGACCCGCTGACCTATGCGGTGGCCGGCCGGGCTGAGGAGGGCAGCTTCCGGCTCGCCGGCTCGCCGAAGCTCTTCCACGAGCGGGAGGTCCAGCCCGATCAGATCGACGGCGACGTGCTGCAGGCGACCGTATCCGACCTGCCCATCCCGCTGGCGAACGTGCCGCCGGAGTTGAAAACGGTCGGCGGGACGCTGACCGTTACAGCGGAGAACGGATCGATCGCCGCCGTTGGACAGTTCCGCGCGGCCACGGCCTGGCCGGACATCGCCCCGGCGGCGGGCCTCGATGTAACCGTCGATCTGGTCCGGCAACATGTCACCGCGGCTGCCACACTTGCGGCGGAGCCCTTCGGGAGCGGCGAACTGATCGTCGATATAGCCGACGGCGGGCGGGAACGGATGAACGCCGGGCTGGAGTTCCGCTCGAACCTCGCACGGCTGACCGGCAGCCGAGCCGCACTGGACCTGGGCCTGCCGACCATCGACGGCGAGCCGGCGACTTCGCAGGGGGACATCAGCGGCCGGCTGGCACTCTCTGGCTCGCTCAGCCAGGTCATCGCCACGCTGAAGCTCGACGTGACCGGCTTCCAGCCCCACCCGGCACTCACCGGCGACCGGGCGCTCCCGCCGGAGGACATCGCCGTGGACGGCGAACTGGTGCTCGGGTTGACCGCTGATCGGATGCCGGACTCGCTGCGGATCGTGCGGCTCGCCGCACAGTCAAGCTTCCTCGAAGCGGACGTGACCGACGGCCGGCTCGCCGGCCTGTCCGACCTGCGAAACCTGGAAGCGGACGTGGCCGGCCAACTGGCGTTCAGCGGCACCGAGTTCAACAGCAGGTTCGGCCGGGCACTCGGCCTGCCCGACCTGCCCGGCCTCGTCGGCCGGCTGAACGGAAAAGCCCGCCTGGAGCCCGGCTCGTTCGACGCGGGCGGCCTGACCGTGACACTCCTCAACGCCGAGACCAGACAGGGCGGGGCACTGACCTTTGACAAGCTCCGCATCTTGCCGGTCGGAGAAAACGTTCCGTTGTTCGATTCGCTCGACGCACTCCGACTGGTCCTCGAGGTGTCGGCCGAGGAGATCGACGCCGGCGCCCTGGCCGCGGCCATCCCGGAGAGGCCCGATGAGCCGGACGAAGAGCCGGAGCCGCTCGACCTCGCGTTCCTTAAGAACCACGCCGCCGAGGGGACGGTGCGCATCGACAGGATCATCTACGACAAGCACCGGATCGAAGACATCGATGTCTCGCTCTCCCTCTCGGAGAACCAGTTGACCACGCCGGCCCCGGCCCGGGCGAAGATATACGGCGGCTCGGTCGAGGCGGAGCTTGCCGCGGACCTCGACGAGCCGGGCATCGCCCACCGCGGCTCCGTCCAGCTCGTCGGCATCGACATGAACACGGCGGTGTCGGCGGCCGCAAATCTCGGTGACGCCCTGGCGGGCAAGATCAACGGGCAGTTCACGTGGTCCGGCACCGGCTTTTCGATGGTCGAGGTCGCATCCACGTGGTCGGGCGACGGGAACATCGCCATCGAGGAGGGCGTGGTGGTCGATCTCGGAGGCCACCCGCTGCTCGCCCGGCTGTTCGGCCCGGTGGCAACGCATCTTGGCGCCCGGGCGTTCCCGGACGACCGCTACGAGTACGGGGCGCTCGAGCTGCCCCTCCGCTTGCGGGAGGGAAGGTTCGGGACGGAGAACGTTCTGATCACCGGGGCCAACGACCTCAACTTCAAGGTCGAACGGGCCGCGGTCTCGCTGGCCGGCGACCTCGACGCCCGACTGGCCGTTGAGGCGCCTGTCACACTGGCGCTTGGCCTGATAAGGAGCCAGGTGACGACGAACGAGGCCGCCCTGCGCGTGATCGAGACGAGGATGCGGAGGGACAGGCCGTCGATTATCAACTTCCGGGTCGGCGGGACGGCCGCCGCACCCCGGGTCACTCCCGAGCTGGCCGTCATCGACTGGGCCACAGCGATTGTGAGGGAAACACTGGCCGATCCACGGTCGCTGCTGGATGGGCTTCTCCGGCCGAGAGCCCCGGATAACGCGGAAGAGGACCCTGCTGAACCGGAGGCGGATCAACCCGAACCTGGGCAGGACGAGAGGGACGAAGAGCCGGAGCGGGACCCGCTCCGCGACCTGATCGAGGGGCTGTTCAACTGAGCTGACCGTTCGACCGCACGGCGGCTTTGCGGGCGCGCCGGGCGGCCGAGTCCGTCGAGACGGTACGCCGGGGGGGAAAGTACTCCCACGCTGGATTCGCCACGATAGCGGGGGGGCTGGTCGTTCAGTGTGCGTTGCGACCGTTGACTGCGCCGAACGTCCACAGGAGGATACGTGCGTCCATGGTCCACGACATCCGCTTGACGTACACCAGGTCGTAGGTGAGCTTGTTCCGCACGTCGGCCAGCGATTCGTCGTACTTGTAGCGGACCTGTGCCAGGCCGGTGATGCCGGGCTTGACGGTGAGCCGCTGCTCGTAGTTGGGAATCTCGCGCCGGAACCGGTTGACGAAGAACGGCCGCTCGGGCCGCGGGCCGACCAAGCTCATCTCGCCGCGCAGGACGTTGATCAGTTGGGGGAACTCGTCGATGTGGGTGTTACGGAGGAACCGGCCGAGCCGGGTGATCCGGCTGTCCCGTTTCCGGGCCCAGACCGGGCCTGTGGCCTTCTCGGCGTTCGTCTTCATCGTCCGGAGTTTGATGATCTTGAACAGTTTGCCGTCCTTGCCGACCCGAACCTGCTTGAAGAAGGCCGGCCCATCGCTCGTCAGTTTGATCAGGGCGGCAAACAGGAGGGTGACCGGGCCGAGGACTGCGAGCAGGACCGTGGCGCCGAGCAGGTCCAGCGCCCGCTTGATCCCCTGGAACCCCCCCTTGGCGAACTTGATCGTCAGGCCGGTGATCCCACCGCCCATTATCGCTACCGTGATCGGTTCTGGCATTTGTCTATCCTCGTTCAGTCCCCACTAAGGTACCATGCAAAGATAAAAGATGCAAATCCCGTGCCAGCCGACACCGGTAACGATTGCTTTTTT
>PWKM01000110.1 GCA_003559755.1 Planctomycetota bacterium | reverse complement strand
GGCAGGCGGGCGGCGGGCCGATCCCCCTCTGCGTGCCCGTCTCGCCGATGGACTCGCTCCGTCGGCTGGAGCCGCACGTCGATGAGGTCTTCTGCTTTGTGGCACAGCAGCGCCCGCCCTTTGCCGTGGCCTCGTTTTATCGCGAGTTCGGCGACCTGACCGACGACGACGTGAAGCAGCTTCTGGCCGGGCCGGTCGGGGCGGAGTGACTTTGTCGCACAAGGCATCCCGGAGAAGCCCGCTCACGTATAGGGCAAACGACCACGCGAAAAGCGCAGAAATCACGACACCCCGATAGAATGCCCACGATTGCCATCGGGCGCGAATGTGGTATGTTGTATTCAGGGGTTTGATTGCGCGTTTGAAAAAGGAGGAACGGCATGCCGAGAATTATGGAGACGGAATTTCGGACGCTCGCCGACCACGACGAACCGCACAGCGTATCGATCCTGATGCCGACGCACCGGGCCGGGACCGAGATTCGACAGGACCCCATCCGGTTCAAGAACCTCATCCGAAAGGGCGTGGAACAGCTCAGCAGAAATGGGCTCCGGGAGGCAGACGCCCGGGAGAAGCTCGAGCCGCTGTGGACGCTGGTGGACGACCAGCCGTTCTGGCGGCGGCAGAGCGACGGGCTGGCGGTGTACGTCGAGGACAGGGCCCACATTTATCGTCTTCCGCTTGTCCTGGACGAAACCGTCATGGTCGGCCGACATTTCTATCTCAAGCCGCTGTTCCCGCTCGTACACGGCGACAGCCGGTTCTACATCCTCGCGCTGGGGCAGAAGTCCGTCCGGTTCTTCGAGGCGTCGCGGTTCGGGATTCGGTCGGTGGAGTTGGAGGAGGCGCCCGAGAACCTGGCCGCGGCCATCCGGCTGGACGGCCCGGAGCCGCACGTGGAATTCCACACCGGCAGCCAGGAGCGCGGGCCGGGCAAGGGCCGGCCGGCCATGTACCACGGCCACGGGGACGGCCTCGACGACAGCGATAAGAAAAAGTGGGTGGCCGAGTACTGCCACCGCGTCGATGCGGCCGTGTATAAGAAAATCGGCGACCAGCGAGTCCCCCTGGTGCTCGCCGCCGCCGAACCGATGTTGAGCATATACCGCCAGGTGAACCGGTACCCCGGTCTGGACGACCATCTGCTCCACGGGAATTACGAGCAGAAATCGCCGAAGGAACTGCACGATTCGGCTCTCGAGGTGGTGAGCGACGATTTCGGGGCGGAGCACCGGGCCGCCCTCGCCCGATACCAGCGGGCCGCCGGGACGGACCGGGTGGCGACCGACATCGAGAGCATTCTGAGGACGGCCGGGAATCGCCAGATCGATACGCTCTTCCTGGCCGACGATGCCGACTGCTGGGGGCGGCTGGGCGACGGCCAGGCGTCCATCGAAATACACGATAAGCCGTGCCCCGGCAGCGAAGACCTGCTGAACGCGGCGGCACTCCTCACCGAGAGGGGCGGGGGCCAGACCTTCGTATCGCCCCGACGCGACGTGCCCGGCGAACGCGACGCCGTCGCCATGCTGCGGTTCTCGGCGTCCGGCTGATCGCTCCGGGCGACGTCATCGTGCGATGAGCACCGGGATGCGCGTCTCCAGCGCCACCTCGGTTGCGCTGGGCTGGCGGAAGAGCCGTTCGTACAGCTTGTGCGATTCGTTGTCGAGCACGATGAAGTTGGCCCCGACAGACTCGACGGCCTGGAGGATTTCGTTGTGGTCGTCCGGGCCGCCGGTCCTCTCCAGAATCTCGGTCTCCTCGAGGTCGAACGCCTCGACGTAGCGCCGGGCGACGGCGGCGAGTTCCCGGGCGTCTGATTTCTCGCGGCGGATGCAGCATACCGCCAGGCGGCGGCAGGTCAGCTCGGCAAGCCATGCGGCGACGCGAAGGGCCTGCTTGCCCTCAAGCCCGGGGCGGTAGTTCACCAGGACCGTCTCCAGCGGTTCCGGCGGGTCGCAGACCACCAGCAGCATCGATTCGGACCTGCGAAACAGCGGGAGTTCCTCCTCCAGGAGCGCTTCGGCCAGGGCGTGGCCCCGGGCCTGCTCTCGGGTGGGCATCCCGGCGACCAGGAGGTCTGCCTCCCGCGCCTCGGCGAGCAGACTCCGGATGATTTTCCCCGCCCGGTAGCTGCCTTTCGCCTCGACCCCCTCGGCTTTCGCCTCGTCCGCGATGTCGCGTATCTTCTGTTGGGCCAGGGCCTCCGGGTCCTCGCCCTGCTCGCGCAGTTGCCGGGCCTGATCCTCCGGCCAGGCGGCAAGTACCCGCAATCGGGCGCCGATCGGCCCCGCCAGTTTGATGGCGTGCTGCTGGGCGACCTGGGCACAGTTGCTGTCGTCTGCCGATACCACAATCGTCCGTATCATCGTTCTCCTCTTCGTCGGGTTTTCGGTTATTCCTTCAACCACGCCAGCGCGTCGTCCTCATCCTCCGGCTCGAAATAGCGAATCCTGGCGGCGGTAAACGGTTTGCAGAAGACGCTCATCCCCTTCTGCCACTTCTTCTCGCCCACGAACGCGAGCCGGTCGATATCGCTGAAGTGCTTGAAGGCAAACTTGATGTCCTCCCACAAAGCCCCCGCCTTCCAGCCGCGGAAGTCCTCCATCTTCATCAGAATGCGAAGTGTGCCCCGTTCCTCGATGAGCCGCTCGAACGCAGGCACAAACGCCTCGTAGTCTTCCTTCTTCAGAGCGCCCGTCAAATGAACGACGAGCACGGTTCCTTCCGCTTCCATCTTTACCTTTACTGGCATACAGACGCCCTCCTTCTCCGGCTGTGCGGCCGATAGTTCTCACCGCTACTATTTTGCCAGAAATCTCTGGCCTTGTCCAAGTACAGACAATTGCTCATGCAACACATAATCTACAGGGTCCGAACGGAGATGCAAGCCGGGCGGGCTCTACGGTTCCGTAGGGAAGGGCAGGTTTTCTGCGTCCCTGATTCTACCACGAGCGTCGTCGGCGACCGCGTGTCGAACCAAGCACCACGGTATCAATCGGCAAACTCTACATCAGAAGCGATCAAAGTTGGATTGTCCATTTTTCGCGGGGGACGCATCATGTGTCTGTTCGATAGACTAGGAGGTTTCAAGTTATGCTCAGCCGTGCAAACGAGATGCTCGGATACGGGATTCAGGCAACGGACGGGGAGATCGGCGAGGTCATGGACCTGTATTTTGACTGCCACACCGGGGTGATCCGATACTTTGTCGTAGATACCGGTTCGTGGCTCGCGGGCCGCCAGGTCCTCATCTCGACCGCTTCGGCCCAGACGCCCGAGGAGGACGCGTTCGAGCAAGGGGCCGGATGGGATTGGAGCACCGAGTCGATCCCGGTCGCTCTGACCCGTGAACAGGTCCAGAACAGCCCCGAGGTGGACCTCACGATCCCCGTCTCGCCCCGACACGAGGCGGAGCTGGCCGATTACTACGAGTTGCCGACGCCCCAGGAAGTCGGACGGCGAACCGAACCGGCGCCCGACGGGGGACCAGCGCCGTCTGCTGAGGGCGAAGCCGATCCCCATCTGCAAAGTGTTAGAGAACTCCTCCATTACGAGGCGAAAGCGGGTGACGAGACCGTCGGCCCGATCACCAACTGCATTGTCGAGCACGGGCTGTGGGTGATCCGCTACATCGTGGTCGATGCAACCGAGGCCGAACCGGGCAGGATGCTTCTGCTGGCGGCGGACTGGATCGAACGGATTCAGCCGGAATTCGACCTGGTGATACTCGATCTGGACCCGGACCGCATGGTGGACAGCCCCGAGTATAACCCGACCGAGGTCATCGACCGCGATTTCGAAGATAGATTGTTCGCACACTATGGCCGAGCCCCTTATTGGTCAGAAGGGGCTCAATTCAGTTACGAGAGGTAAGTGAAGGAGGAATGGCGATGAAGGTCAGTGATATCATGACGAAGAAGCTCACAACAATCGCTCCGGAGAGCTCGCGCAGCGATGCCGCCTGCATGATGCGGGACCAGGACATCGGCTCGTTGGCAGTCGGTTCGGAAACCAGTCTGGAAGGGTTCCTGACCGACCGCGACATCGTGATCCGGGCCGTATCGGAGCACCGGGACCCGGACTCCACCCCGGTCCGAGAGGTGATGAGCGAAGACGTGGCATGGTGTGACACAGACGCGTCGCTGAAGGATGCGGCCCGCATCATGGAAGAGAAGAAGATTCGCCGGCTGCTCGTCAAGGACAAAGAAGGCAAACCCGTCGGGATTCTCTCGCTGGGCGACCTGGCGGTTCGGGACATCGGGCACGACGCCGCAGCCGAGGTCCTCGAACGGGTGAGTAGCGAAAAGTAGAGCACTGGAGCTTGCTGGCGACTCCAGACACTCTATCGCCGGCACATGGGAAGCAAAGGAGGGACGTATTTATGTTACCGATCGCATTTCGCAGACATGGAAGATGGTACGACCCGGCATCCCTGGCCGAGACCGAACTCGAACGCCTGTTTCATCGACTCCGTGGGGAGACGCTAGACCCGGAAGACGAAATGAGCGGAGCGTACCCCGTCGACGTCGAGGAGGTCGACGGCGAGATCCGCGTCGAGGCCGAGCTGCCCGGCTTCAAGAAGGACGAGGTCGATGTCACCCTCGACGATGGCCTGCTGACGATCAGCGCCGAAAGGAAGACCGAAGAGAAAAAGGGCAAGAAGCACCTGTCGGAGCGCCGGTTTACCCACGTCGAGCGCTCCTTCCGGCTGCCCACGTCGGTCGACGAGTCAGCCGCGGAAGCTCGGCTCGACAAGGGCGTACTGCATCTTCGCCTGCCCAAGTCGAGCGAATCACAGGCGAAACACATCGAACTCAAGGAATAGCGGCCGCGGTCAGAGCGGAGCTCGCTAAAACCCGCGGGCGCAGGCCACAAGGCCATAACCAGCGAATACAGCAGGCAGGCAGGTCGAGAGATCGACCTGCCTGTCGCTGCGCTGCTGATGTGTTCTTGCCGCCGAAACTGTCTGTCAGTGTTGGATTTCCGGCGGGGTCATGGTGAGGATCTGGCGGGCCATGTCCGGGTACTTGGCGATGAACCGCAGTTCATCGTTGGTCAGCGGCTTCTGGGTGTGTACGTTCGCATAGCGCACCAGCTCGAGTATCTCGCGTGCCTCGTCATCGTTGTGGAACTCGACCTCGAGCCCTCCGTAAACGTCCCGGAAGCCCTTGATCCCGCTGTATTCGCCGCAGGTGATCTGGCGTCCGGTCTCGATCTGTTCCGGCTCGCCCCGCCCCAGTTCCTCGAAGTTGTACAACTCGTAGTTGCGTCGGTCTTTCAGTGCCCCGTCGGCGTGGATTCCCGACTCGTGTGCGAACGCGTTTTCGCCCACGCCGACCTGGTTGACCGGGATGGGCACACCGAAGGCGTAGGATGCGTATTTTGCCAAACGCCACGCCTTGCTCAGGTCGACCCGTTCGTCGAGGGTATATTTGCCCTCCATCCCGCTGGACTTCTGGATCGCCAGGATTACCGAGACCAGGTCGGCGTTGCCCGCTCGTTCGCCCAGCCCGTTGACCGCGGTGTTGATGTAGGCGTCAACACCGCCATCGACGGCACCCTTCGCCCCGGCGACCGAGCAGCCGACGGCCATCCCGAGGTCGTTGTGGCAGTGCAGTTCGATGGGCAGGCCGATCTCCTCGGCCAGCGTCCGGCAGCGATTGTAGATGTCGAACGGATCGTTGTAGCCGAGGGTATCGCAATAGCGGAAGCGGTCCGCACCGGCGTCCCGTGCGGCCTCTGCAAATCGGAGCAGGAACTCGTCGTCGGTTCGAGCGGCATCCTCGGCGTTGACCCCGATCGACTCGGCTCCCAGCTCGCGGGCCAGGGCCACCGACTCGCCCAGCATGTCGAGCAGGTTGGGCAGATCGGGGTTCTCCTCCGGTGTTCGGACGACGCGGTCGCCGAACTTGCCTCGCGTCATCTGATCCGAGGTCGAGAGGGAGAGGTTGCAGTGCTTCAGCCCGGGGTTGGCGAACGACGCCCGAATCTCGCCTTCTCGCATCGGACACCAGCCGCCCAGCCGGATGGGGTCCAGCACCCCGCGCCGGGCCAGCTCGAGGTTGGCGATGATGTAGTTCTTCTCGTGGAGCGTATAGGGAAAACCGAACTCGCTCTGGAAAACACCCATGTCGTTCAAGTACAGATTGATGAGCGTCTTCTCGAGCTTGGCCAGACCCAATCGCGAAGTCTGAACACCGTCCCGGTTGGTCACGTCGAGGATGAAGATTTTGGGCATTCGTGCCTCCTGTTGTTCGCTTGATTGCCGGATCGACCACACTCGCCCCGCCCGGCTGCGGTGATGGCGAAATGGCGACCATAACACAAAGAGCTCGAGTTGTAAAGGTTTTTTTCGGCGAGTTGGCCCGTTGACTTCGCTGACCCGCCGTTGTGGCTGCCTTGCTCAGGGAGAAGAGGGCGAGCGGAGATCGCCCCCGCCGCCGGATTCAGCCGCCGAACGAGGCGGCCTCAAGGACGACCTCCAGTGTCCGCCGGCCCGTCTCCGCCCATTGATATCGGCCGGCCACCCGGCGGCCCCGGTCGATCAGGTCCCGGGCGAAGCCCTCGTCGGTGAGCACCTTCTCCAGTGAATGCCGGAACCCGGCGAGGTCGGTCGCCTCGACGTGCAGTGCCCCGTCGCCGGTCACCTCGACGACGGCGGCGTCTTTCGAAGTGATCGTCGGCGTCCCGACGCTCATCGCCTCCAGGGGCGGGATGCCGAACCCCTCGGCGATGGAGGGATAGACGAACACGTCCGCACCGGCATAAACGGCGGGCAGGTCCTCCTCGGCGACGTAGCCGGGGAACACGACCGCATCGCCGCACTCGAGCTCCCGGACGGCACGGAACAGGTGGCGGGCGTGCCGCCTCCGTTTGCCGGCGATGACCAGCCGGTGGGGCAGGCCCCGGTTCAGCCGGGCGGCGAAAAATGCCTCGACGAGCCGGACCAGGTTCTTGTTCGGCTCGATGTTGCCGACGAACAGGATATAGGGCGCCTCGATGTCGTATTTCCGGATGGCATCGGCCGGGTCGAACTCATGTTCACGGAACTTGTCCTCGACGGCCAGATGAACGACTCGCACCCGGTCTGCCGGGACCTCGAGCATCCGCCGGATATCATCGCCCACCGCCTCCGTCGGAGCCAGCACCAGCCGCGCCCGCTCCGCCGAGATGGGCAGGGCCAGTTTATAGTAGCGGCGAGTGCTCTGCCGAACGAGCGTCGGATGCTTGAGCGCGTTCAGATCGTAGATGCCCTGGACGACCGGCACCGACAGGCGGCCCGGGAACACATAGCCGGGCGCGTAAAACACGTCGATCCCGTCGCGGCGGACCCGGCCCGGCATTCGCAGCGCCTCGTGCAGGATGCGCAGGAGCCGGGAGCGGGCGATGAGGGGCGAACGGACCACCCGGCAGTTGGCCCGGCCGTCGAGCGCGTCGGGGAAGGTACGATTGCCATACACCACGAACGTGTGTTCGGGACCCGCGTCGGCCATCCCCTCGATGGTCCGGACAATCGACTTGCCGACCCCCGTCGGCTGGGCAGTGACCAGGTGAGCGTCGATTCCGATCTTCATCCGTGGCTCCTGTTCAGCAGTCGTTCGTAAAGGGCTTCGATGTTCGCCACGTGGGCATCGGCCGAGAACTCCCGGCGGGCGATCTCCCGGCCCGCCCGGCCCATCTCGGCCGCCCGATCCCGGTCGGCAAGCAGCCCGGCCATCGCCTCGGCCATTGCCTCGGTGTCGTACGGCTCCACCAGCAGGCCGGTCTCGTTGTGTCGGACGATCTCGACCGGGCCGCCGCAGCGGAACGAGATGACCGGCTTGCCGCACGCCATCGCCTCGATGACCACCCGACCGAACGGCTCCTCCTCCGACGCGGAGACCAGCACGTCGAGGGCGTTGATGACCGCGACGGCGTCCTCGCGCCAGCCGAGGAAATGCACGCGGTCGCTTATCCCCAGCCGTTCGGCCTGGACACGAAGCCGGTCGAGAATACCGGGGAAATCGCCGAAGCGGTTGTCTCCTGCGATCACGAACCGGGCGTCCTCGACCTTCCGTGCCGCCCCGGCCGCCGCCTCGATGAACCGATGGTGCCCCTTCCACGGCACGACCTGGCCGACGATCCCGGCAACCGGTGTCTCGCGGTCCAGCCCGAGTTCGGCCCGCACCGCCGTCGGATCGCCCGGTGCGAACACAGCGGTATCGACGGCGTTGTGAATGACGGTGACCTTCGGCCCGGCCAGGTCCGAGTGAGCCAGGCGGTTCCTGACCGCCTCGGAGATGCATACGATCGCGGCGGCGTCCCGGGTCATCATCCGGTCGAGCCGCCCGCCGGGCGAACTCATGTCCCGGATATGCCAGACCGAGGGGACGTCCGCCCGCCGTGCCGCCGGGCAGGCGAACAGGTGGGCCGTCGTCGAATTCGCGTGTACCAGGTCGATGCCCTGCTCGTCGATGATCCGCCCGATGGCCCGGATCGCCCGCCTCCAACTGCGGAAATACCGGAACAGGCGAACGGGATTCCGGGTCTGGTGCAGCCGGACGAGGGGTGCCCTCTGGTGGGGGATGCCCATCCGGTCGAGCCAGTCCGTCAGCGGACCTTCCCCGGGCAGTGCGACGGTCGGCCGGTAGCGATCGTCGAGTCCTTCGAGCAGGAGTTGCAAGCTTCGCTCGGCGCCGGCGATGCGGGCGGTATGGCTCACGTAGAGGATGTTGGGCATTGGTCACACGTTGAAGCGGATGGTGATGATGTCGCCGTCCCGGACCAGGTAATCGCGTCCTTCGACCTTGATGTGGCCCCGGGCGCGGGCTTCGCGCTCGGACCCGTCCTGCTGCAGGTCCTCGGCGTTCACGACCTCGGCCCGGATGAACCCGCGGGCGATATCGGAGTGGATCATCTCCGCCGCATCGTGTGCGGTCGCCCCTCTCTGGAGTGCCCACGCCCGCACCTCGGACTTGTTGTGGGTAAAGAATGTGATCAGGTCGAGGGTCCGGTATGACATTCGGATCAGGCGGTCGCGGGCCAGCTCGTCGATGCCGAGGTCATCGAGAAACGCTTCCCGGTCGTCCGGATCGAGCTCGCCCAGTTCCGCCTCGAGTTCGGCGCAGAAGGCCAGGGACCGGTCGGCCGGCAGTTCGGGCGGGACGACGTCGCTCCCGATGTCCGATTCGTCGATGTTGAGCACATGGATGCAGGGCTGGCTGGTCAGGAAGCCGTAGCCCCGCAGCAGCTTTTCCTCTCGGTCGGACAGGTGAACGTCCCGGAGCTCTTGCCCCCCTTCAAGCGCGGCGAGGCATCTCTCGAGGGCGGCCAGCTCGATCTTGTTCTGCTCCTGCTCGGGCATCGGCTTGTTCACGTCCTTTCGCAGACGCTTCACTCGCTTTTCGATGACGGCGAGGTCGAGGGTGAGCAGTTCGTCGTCGATGTCGCGCAGATCGCGCATCGGGTCGTTATCACCGCGGGGGTTCGGAGCGTCCGGGGCGTGAAACGCACGGAGCACCTTCACCATCGCGTCGCAGTCTCTGACGGTCGCCGTGGCCCCGGCGTCGGCGCTGGCCCCGCCCGTCGTGGCGGCGAACAGGCCGGGCACCTCGACGTACTCGATGGCGGCGTGTACCGCCTTGTTCGGCTGATAATGTTCGGACAGAAAGTCCAGGCGTGGGTCGGGCACCTTGACCACCGCAAGGTTCAACTCGTCCGGCTTCGTGTACGCGTGAGGGTCCGCGTGCCGGCCGGTGAGCGCGTTGAACACGGTGGTCACCCCCGATTGCGGCAGCCCGATGATCGCGAGCTTCATACCGGAAGTATAGCGCGGCCGTTCAGCCCCGACAAGCCCCGACTATCGGGCTGCCGGCACATACGAGCGGAGCAGGGTGGCGGGCTCGCCGTCGGCCCGGATGGTGTACCCGGGCATGCAGGCCGGGATGAGCGCGCTGGCCCCCAGCGGGAGGGCGGTCTCGCCGGCGGGCGACTCGATGACCGCTCCGCCGCTCACTGCGTTCAGCAGGGCAAACCGGCCCTCGGGCGGAGCATCCTCGACCGCGTCGTCCAGCTCGATGATCTCGACCACGAACTTGTCACAGTGGACGGCCTCGAACCGCCGGCCGCCGTTCTCCTCCAGCAGCTTGCGCTCACAGGCGTCGCGGGCGGGCGGCTCGAACCGGATCACGTCGAGGGCCTGTTCGACGTGCAGCTCTCTGCCCTGCGACTGGGCGTCCACCCGGTTCCAGTCGTAAACCCGGTAGGTAACATCGGATGTCTGCTGGATTTCGGCCAGCACGATGCCCTTCCCGATGGCGTGTACCATCCCCCAGGGGATCATGATGACATCGCCGGCCCGCGGGGCGAAGGTGTGCAGACAGGGGTCGAGCTTGCCCTCGGCGACGGCCTTCTCGAACGAGGCCCGGTCGGTCTCCTCGGTGACGCCCCGGATCAGTTGAGCGCCCGGCTCGGCATGGACCACGTACCACGCCTCCTTCTTGCCCGATATCTCGCCGTGGGCACGGGCATACTCGTCGTCGGGGTGCACCTGTACGGACAGTGTCTCGGCGGCATCGATGTACTTGACCAGCAGCGGGAACCGCCCCCCCTGCAAGAGCTCGGTCCCGCCGACCACGTCGTCCACGTCCTCCTCGACAAGACGGCGGAGCGTCTGCCCGGCCAGGGGGCCGTTGGCCACTCGGGTCTCGCGACCGGGGTAGTCCGAGATTTCCCACGACTCGCCGATCTTGCTCGCCGGCGGCAGCTCCTTGTCGAGCAGCTCGCTGAGGCGCCGGCCGCCCCAGAACTCCTTCTCCAACAGCAGCGGCTCGAAAATCAGGGGATATGGTTGTTTCATTGGTCTTCCGTTCTCACGATTGTTGGTTGAGGGATGTGCTTTGCCGCCACCTTCTTCTCGTAGATGAGGGCGACGACGGCCGCCACGGCCACAAACATCAAAGCCAGTACGACCGAACTCACCTCGGGTGACAGATGAAATATGGGATAGGATTGGCCGAGCAGCACCCCGCTCACCAGCCCGACCAGCGGCAGGCCGAACAGGAGCAGGATGCCCCGGAGCGAGCCGGAGCGGTCGAGGGCCACGACGACCGTCTGGCCGGGCTCCAGGCCGGGCACCGCGTCCAGTTCGAACCGATACTTCCGCTCGCCGCAGAGGGCCGCCATCGCACAGCCGCCGCAATGGCCGGAGGGCTCGAGCTCGACGGTCGCACGCGCGTTGTGAACGGCCACGACTCTGGCACGTTCTTCCAGCATCAGGCCAATGGCTCCTCAGGGCGATGTGTCGTTGCGACCGAGCGAGCAGCCCGGTTCGCCGGTGTCGAAGCGGGACGAAAAGAAAGCCGGCACATCTCGGTAATCCGTACAGGGGAAAAAGTCATCAGTCAAAATATAATCATGACGATATCCGGCGTCAGGTCAAGAGAAATATTGATGGAGCAGGAATCGGCGGCGGTATCACCGGGCGCCGGGGGGGCTGTTACTCGGCTTGCAGCGCACTCCTGCGGTTGCGTATTGCGGGCCAAACTCGTAGGATGATCCTCGTTCAGGAACGCGAGATAAAAGGAGTCGGAGAATGCGGTCACAGTTACGCGCGGCGAAAGCCAAGGTCCTGGCCACGCTGGGGCCGGCGTCGGAAGAGCGGGACGTGGTCCGAACCCTGGCCGAGCGCGGGGCGGACTCGTTCCGGCTCAATTTATCGCACGGCGACCCCGAGTGGCACCGGCGGATGGCCGGGATCGTCCGGGAAGAGACCGAAGACACGCCGGTCGCCATACTCGCCGACCTGCAGGGCCCGCGCATCCGGATCGGGGACCTGGATGAACCGGTGAAACTGGCCGACGGCGACGAGGTGCTGATCGCGGGCGGCGAGTCCGACGGTGCGGCGCTGCCCACCACATACCCCGGGCTCGTTCAGGATGTGAAGCCGGGCGACCGGCTCCTGATCGACGGCGGGATGGTGGAACTCCGGGTCGTCGCGACCGAGGAGGGGCGAGTCCGATGCCGCGTGGTGGCCGGGGGCACGGTCAAAACCCGCAAGGGCATCAACCTGCCCGGGGTGGACCTGAGCACGCCGACCCTGACCGAGAAAGACCGGGACGACGCCCGGCTGGCGGTCGAGTTCGGGGCCGACTACCTTGCCCTGTCGTTCGTGCGGTCGCCGCAGGACATCGAAGAACTCCGCAGTCTGCTGGCCGACCTGGGCGCAGACATCCCGATTATTGCGAAGATCGAGCGGGGCGAGGCGGTGGACCGCATCGAGGACATCGTGGCCGCGTCCGACGGGGTGATGGTCGCCCGCGGCGACCTGGCCGTCGAGATATCCCACGAGGCGGTGCCCGGCGTACAGAAGCGCATCATCGCCCAGGCAAACGCCGCCGGGAAACTGGTCATCACCGCCACCGAGATGCTCCAGAGCATGGTCAACAATCCGAACCCGACCCGGGCCGAGGCCGCCGACGTGGCAAACGCCATCCTCGACGGGACGGACGTCGTGATGCTCTCCGACGAGACGTCGGTCGGCGGCTGTCCGGCCAGGGCGGTCGAGACGATGGGCCGGATCGCCCGGGAAGCGGAGACGATCCGGCGAGAGTTCCACTTCCGCCCGCCGCTCGAGCCCGACGACTCGTTCGCGGGGGCGGTCGCCGACGCGGCGTGTACGGCCGCCGACAAGCTCAACGCGGCCGCCATCGTCGTGTTCACCATGACCGGCCAGACCGCCCGGCTGGTCGCCCAGCGGCGCCCGGCCACCCGGATCATCGCATGTACCACAACCGAGAAAATCCGGCGGCGGCTGCGCCTGCGGTGGGGCATCATCCCGCTCATGCTCGAAGAGGTACACGACGCCGACGAACTGGTGGAACGGGCCGACGAGCGGCTCAAGGAGTCGGGACTGGCCCAAAAAGGGGACGTGATCGTAATCGTCGGCGGCGCGGGACCCTTGACGGGAGCGACCAACTTCACCAAAATGCATCGTGTACGGTAGGACGGTCTGGAAAGACCGGAAAGCGAAAGAAACCACGGATTGGAGCAGATGATGATTTACTCGGGAATTGCCGACGAGGCAGGTCGTGATATCGAAAGACAGATTCAGGCGCACAAGGAACTCGGCTGGGACCACATCGAGCTGCGCATGATCGGCGACACCAACCTGACCGACCTGCCGGAAGAGGAGTTCGAGAAGGTGTTCGGGATGGTCCAGGACGCCGGCCTGCAGATTAGCTGCTTCGCCTCTCAACTGGGGAACTGGTCGCGCGACATCAACGGCGACTTCGAGGTCGATAAGGACGAACTCGCCCGGGCCATCCCCCGGATGCAGAAGGCCGGGACCCAGTACATCCGGATGATGACCTGGAAGAAATCGAACGCCACCTACAAAGAGTGGCGCGACGAGGCGATCCGCCGCACCCGCGAGCTGGCCCAGATGGCGGCGGACGGCGGCGTGGCCCTGGCCCACGAGAACTGCACCGGCTGGGCGTCGGAAGGGCCCGAACAGACCATCGAGCTGTTGGAGAAGGTCGATTCGCCCGGGCTCGTCGTGCTCTACGACACCGGCAACTCGGTCGGATATGACAAGGACACGATGGCCTTCCTCCACGGGGTGCTCGACCGGATCGCCTACGTCCACATCAAGGACATGACCAAGTCGCCCAGCGGAAAAAGCCACGGGACCTTCCCCGGCGAGGGCGACAGCCAGGTCCGCCCCCAACTCAAGGAAATCCTCGAGTCCGGCTACGACGGCGTCTTCTCCATCGAGCCGCACGTCTCGGCCGTCATCCACGAGGGCAAAAAAGGGGACGACCCCGACGCCCTCTACAACTCGTATGTCAAGTACGGCCGGATGTTCGAGCAGCTTATGGATGAGGTCAAGCAGGACGCCTGACCGCCGCCCGATACGGCCGTGATCCCGGGGCACCGCCTCCGGCCGACCCGGCGGCTCGACGGCCCGAAATCATGAGCCGGAACATCAAGCTCACCATCGAGTACGACGGCACCGACTTCGCCGGATGGCAGGTCCAGCCGAACGCCCGGACCGTGCAGGAGACCGTCCAGCGGGCGATCAGCCGGATCACCGGCGAACCGGAGATCGCGCTCGCCGGCTCGGGCCGGACCGATGCCGGCGTCCATGCCCGGGCACAGGTCGCGAACGTCAGGACCGACACGACCATCCCGGCGGACGACCTGGTCCACGCCATCAACACCCAACTGCCCGAGGACGTGGCCGTCATCAATGCCATCGACGTGCCCGACGACTTCCACGCACGATATTCCGCCACCGGCAAGACCTACCGATACACGATCATCAACCGGGCGGTCCCCAGCCCGCTGGAGAGGAACCGGGCCTGCCTGGTTCGCCGCCCGCTCGATGTCGCCGCCATGCAGGCCGCCGCCGGACACATCGTCGGGCGGCACGACTTTGCCGCGTTCGAATCGAAGTCGGGCGACAACTCGTCCATCCGGACCGTCACCCGGCTCGATGTGCTCGCCGACGGGGACCGGGTCGAGATGACTGTTTCCGCCGACGGTTTCCTCTACAACATGGTTCGAGCCATCGCCGGGACCCTCATCGAGGTCGGCCAGGGTCGCCGCACGGCGGACTCGATCCCCGCCCTGATCGCGAGCCGGGACCGGGCACAGGCCGGGCCTACCGCGCCGCCGCAGGGGCTGTGCCTGATGGAGGTGGAATACCGATGACGCTTGCGGTGGGACTGGACATCGGGTCGGTGGCGACCAAAGCACTCGCCCTGAGCGACGGCGCGCCCGTCAGCCGGGTCAATCTACGGAGCGGCGCGGCTCCCCAGGCGGTGGCCGCGGAGGCGCTGCGGCTCGTGCTCGAAGCGGCCGGAGCCAGTCGGGCCGAAGTGGGGCAGGTCGTCGCCACCGGGTACGGCAGGCGGGCGATCGACCTCGCCGACGACGTGATTACCGAGATCACCGCCGCGGCAAGGGGCGCGGTCGAGGTCGGATGTCCCTGGGGCAGCCCGCAACTGATCGTGGACTTGGGCGGGCAGGACACCAAGGTCATCCTGCTGGACGAAGACGGGCTGGTCCGCGATTTCGTGATGAACGACCGCTGCGCGGCCGGGACCGGGCGGTTCCTCGAGGTGATGGCCGACCTGCTCGAGGTGCCGGTCGACCAACTGGGCGATCTGGACCGGACGGCGAGTCATCGGGAGCCGGTGAACGCCACCTGCACCGTCTTCGCCGAGAGCGAGGTCATCTCGTTGATCGCCGGTGGCGCCGAGCGAGCGGACATCATCGCCGGGCTTCACCACGCCATCGCCGGGCGGATCGCCGGGATGGTCCGGCCGATGGGCGAGCACGACCTCTGCTTCATCGGCGGCGGCGCGCTCAACGGAGGCGTTCGCCGCGCCCTCGAACGCATCATCGGCAGGACCGTGTACGTGCCCCCATCCCCCCAGCACATCGTCGCGCTCGGCGCCGCCCTGACGCCCCCCCGACGGGGTTAGCTCGCCCGCTCGACTCCGCCCTTTTCCGCCTCTCTGGCGCCGGTTGCAGCATCACTCCGGTGCGCGTAAAATCAGGGTAGGGTTTTCCAGGAGGTGTTCAGATGCGAAGTACATCGATGGTCCTGACCGCAGCGTTCCTGCTGTTCATCTCGGCTCCGGCGTGGTCCGGCGACGCCCTGGTCGAACGTGTCGGGCGTGCGGACCTCGTTGTGTTCGGAGAGGTGATGAACGTCATCGAGGGCGACGGTGCGGGCGATAACGAGGACGAACCCCGGCCGCCCATCGCCCGGGTCGCCGTGCTCGAGGTGTTGAGGGGCAGCACCACCCGGCCGGCGTTGGACGTTGACCTCTCTCGCCTGACGGCGGACGACGGGCCGCGGATCGAACCCAACCAGCGCGGAGTCTGGCTGTTGGAACGGGCCGGTGAGGGAGCGTACGCAATCCGGGATGGCGATCAGGTGGTGCCCGCCGACCGGCTGGCCGAGGTACGGCGGGCCGTCACGGTCGTCGGCGATATTGCCCCGGATGATGGGCCGGCGGAAGACCGCGCGGAAAGGGTCGAGGAGCTGCGGGCGGAACTGGAACACGAGCGGTCCGGCCGCCGGAGCTTGGCCGCACACAAGCTGGGCGAGATGGGCGCCATCGAGGCCGTGCCCGACCTGATCGACATGCTCGACGACAGCGCCTCATCGGTCCGGCTGGCCGCGCACATCGCCCTGTGCAAGATCACCGGCCACAAGGGGGCACTCGATTTCCGTGAGGCCGGACGGGCGGTGAGAGAGCCGGCCATCGACGCCTGGAGGAACTGGTGGGCCGACCGCGAGCGGGAGCGGGCCGCCCTCCGTGTCTTCATCGAACAGTTGGAAAGCGATGATGCCGCCACTCGCCACGCCGCCGACCTCGCCCTCGGCGCGTTGACAGGCCACCGCGTCGATGTTGACTTCGCCGACGCTCCCGAAGAAGCCAGGGCGGCCGCCGTCCGGGAGTGGGAGAAGCAGCTGGAGGAGCAGCCGGAGGGCCTCCGCCGCAGTCTGCTGGAAACGGCGGTCATGAACCAGAACCGTCCCCAGCCCGAGCACAAGTACGCCATCGGCGGGCTGTCGCAGATCGCCGGGCCCGAGGCGCTCGATACCATGCGGCGGGCGTTCCGGACGGGCGTTGACCTTCGGGACAGCGACCTGGTCATCGCCACTGCCGACTATTTCGGGCGGATTCGAGATCGCGACGTGGTCCCCGAGTTGATGCGGCTGCTCGACAGGACCGGCCGTTGGGAGCCGAGCCGACCGGTCCGTGCCGCCCTGGTCGCCGCCGTCGGACGGATCGCGGGCAGGGATTTCGGCACGGGCGAGGAAGCGGTCGAGCGGTGCGTCACCTGGTGGCAGGACCACGCAGAAGAATTTGATTGATCCGACGGGAGCGAACACGTCCGGGGGTTGCGCGCACCTGCCGAGTTGCGTAGACTCTACCCAACTTTGAACCCGGCCAACGGAGTAGAAGATGAGTTCCGACATTTTGGGCCTGAGCCCGGTTTCGGGCGAGGTGGTGTACGGTTCGTTTGAGGTCAACAAGGTCCCCATCCCGCTGGTGCTTGCCAGGGGCCGCCGGGACGGCCCGCTGCTCGTCGTTCATTGCGCCCAGCACGCGACCGAGTACAGCGGTTCTGCTATGATTGCGACCCTTCTCCGGGAGCTCGACCTGTCGGCGATGGCCGGCACACTGGCGGTAGTCCCGCTTGCGAACATCCCGTTCATCCTGCGCACGCGAGTGCCCGATGCCTATCCGGCCCAGGCGGGGTCGCTGGCTTCGGCCGAGGGAACGCCGCGCACGAACATCAACCGGTGTTGGCCCGGGGTCGAGGACGGCACGTGGAACGAGCGGCTGACCTATACACTGTCCCACGGTCTGTTCGAGCAGGCCGACGCGGTGCTCGACTTTCATAGCTGCCGGATGTGCGACCCGAACTTCACCGGCTACGTGAACACGAGCCCTGCCAGCCGGGAGATCGCAATCGCCTTCGGCTTCGAGACCGTGGACGAGACGGAAGAGGAAGGCCACTTCTCGGGCCAACTGCATCGACGGGTCCCGATCGAGCTGGGCACACCGGCGATCCTGGTCGAGATGTCGCCCACGAGCAAAGTGGTTCAGCGTCACCGCGTGCTCGACGCCCGGCGCGGCGTGCTCAACATCATGAAGCACCTGGGCATGCTCGAGGGCGAGTTGGAACTGCCTGACACGCAGATCGTCTTTCACCGGATGACCAGCAAGATCGGGTTCCGAGCCAGCCAGATCGGGTTCGCCAGTTTTCACCAGCCCGAGGTGGCGGCGGTCGAGGAAGGCGATCTCATCGTCGAAATCCGGTCGCTCGAGGATTTCTCCGTGCTGGAAGCCCACACCGCCCCGACGAGCGGCGGGCTGGCCTCGTGCGGCGCCCCGACCAGCCACGTGGTGCTGCCCGGCGAAGACCTGGGGACGCTGGAGCCGACCGCCGAGATCATTCGCAACTGACCGGGATCAGTCATCCCCGTCGTCGCTGTCCGCCGTTCGGGGCTGGTAGCCGATCTCGTCGAAATCCGCATCGCGCGGTCCGCCTCTGCGCTGGATGAACTGGAGCGTTCGCCCCTCGAAATGCTCGTCGAACAGGTGCCTTGACGGCGGGAAATAGACGGGCGGAATCCCGGTCGGATGAAAGACCGGCACCGTCAAGTTGTCCCCGTGTTGCCCGGTCGTAGCCGTCAGGTTGCTCCCGCCGAACTGCCTGCGAAGCAGCTCGATCATGATCTCCTCGTTGGCGAGGAACTCGTAGCCGTGCCGGTCCAGGTCCTCGCAGGAGAAGTCGATGAGGTCGTACTCCTTCGTATCGCCCCCCCTGCCCCGGTAGCGGTAGTAGATTGATCCAAATCGGATCGGGGCATATGACTCGAAGACGAGCCGGAGCCGAAGCCCCTGCATCATATCCTGGAACACCGGCTGCAGATCGCGGTATATCTGGAGTTCCTGCGGCGTAGGAGCGGGGGTATCATCGTCGCCCCGTCTGCGCTCGCTGCTGACGGGCGTGAACCGCACCCCGATCACGCCGGCCCTCCGGTGGCCGCTTCTCCCCTCATACACGGGGAACAGCTCACATTGGAGCATGGTGTGGTTCGGGTAGTTTTCCCTGGCCAGATAGGGAGATACGTAGCGGAAATTGTTGATGTGCGGGAGGGTAAACACGGCGACCGATTCCTTCGAGCCCTGCTCGCCGTCGCGTATCTCGTGGCTGACCAGCTTTGCCCCCTCGCCCATGTGCTCGACCCGGGCCTCGACCGCCTTCCGCTCGAGCATGGCGAGGACGCCCGCTGCGTCCTCGCTCTGGGCGGCGAGGTCGATCAGCCGGCGCGAGAATTGCATCCGCTCGGTCACGGTGATGCTGGCATCCTCGTGAATCTGGACGCGCGTCTCGATCTGGAGGCAGCCGACGAGAGAGAGCAGTGCGATGATGGAGCAGAGGGCAGACAGGCGAATTGGACGCAACATCATGATGGTTCTCCTGCGAATCTTCCGTAAGCGAGCCGGATGGAACCGGCTCGGACGGCCGGGGCGACAGTATTTTTATTTTAGCAACGCCCCGAACACCGTGCAACCCGCTGCAATTTCTCTGTGTGTTGACGACTGGTGCCCGGTTCTTGGACGCCAGAGCCCGGCTCGCGTCCTCGGCTGTCTGTCAATTCGTATTGCCGGTCCGTATCAGTCTTCTTCGCTCGTTCTCGGCTGAAAGCCGACCTCTTCGAACCTGGCCTCCCTCGGCCCTCCCTGGCGGTCGGTGAATTGCAGCGTCTTCCCCTGGAAATGCTCGTCGAAGAAATGACGGGACGGCCTGAAATAGATTTCGGCAATCCCGCGCGGGTGATAGACGGGCACCGTCTGGTTGCTCGCGTGCGTCTCGGTGGTGCTCGTCAGATTGCCGCCGTCAAATCGCATGCGAAGCAGTTCGAGCATGATCTCTTCATTGGCCAGGAACTCGTAGCCGTGCCGGTCGAGATCATCGGCCGAGAAATCGATCAGATCGTACTCCCTTGTGTCGGCCCCCATGCCCCGGTAGCGGTAGTATTGTCGGAACCGGAGCGGGGCGTACGATTCGAAGACCAGCCGGAATCGAAGCCCCTGCATCATGTCCTGAAAGACCGGCTGAAGGTCACGGTAGATCTGCAGGTCGGCCGGGGTCGGAGGGGTGACATCTTCATCGCCCGAGCCGCGCTCGCTCGTCGCCGGTCTGAACGTCACCCCCACCTGACCGGCCACCCGCCCGTACCAGGTGCTTTCGTACACGGGAAACATCCGGCATTCGAGCATCGTGTGGTTCGGGTAGTTATGGTTGGACAGATACGGTGAGACGTAGCGGAAGTTGTTGATGTGCGGCAGGGTGATGACGGAGACCGACTCCCTCGAGCCCTGCTCGCCGTCGCGTACCTCGTGGCTGACAAGCTCCGCCCCCTCGCCCATGCGCTCGACCCGGGCTTCGACCGCCTTCCGCTCGAGCATGGCGAGGACGCCGGCCGCGTCTTCGCTCTGGGCGGCGAGGTCGATGAGCCGGCGCGAGAATTGCATCCGCTCGGTCACGGTGATCCTGCCATCCTCGTGAAGCCGGATGCGGGTCTCGATCTGGAGACAGCCGGCGAGCGAGAGCACAGTGATGAAGAGGGCAGACATGCGAATTGAACGCATCATAACGGGGCCTCCTGAGAGCATCCGCCGGCCTATGCCCTGCGGGCTGTCTGGGTCCTGGCCGGATAGACTGTCGCCAATTCTAGCAAGGTTCTTTGCAGGGAGCAATCGCCGTCCATCCCGAAAATACGGAGCCACTACGTTGACACCCGCATGGGCGGCTCATACAATGAATTCATGCCCGTTCCGGAGGCCGCCTTATGACCAAAAAGGTTCTGATCTATGCCATCATCAGCTTCTGGCTGGTGATGATGGGTCTTTTCATCAGGCGGGAAGTCCTCCCCTACGCCTTCGCCCATGAACCCGCCGGCTACGGTGCGGTCAGGGCGTTCGCCCGCATGAACCCCACATCGCACATGCTTATCTATGACGGGACCGAGAGCCGGAACCTGATCGGGGCGAGCGAGACCTCGTACCTCCTGCGGGCGGACGGCACGTGTGAAATTACGACCGAGACGGTGATCGACTTCCGCCGACACGGCCAGTTCCTTCAGAACGAGGCGACTCGACGGCTGATAGCGTCCATGGTCCAGCAATTTATCCTGCAATCGGAACTGGTGATATCGCCGGAGAACACCCTCCAGTCCTTTCGCATGACCACCCACTCGCCCCAGCTTCAGACTACGGCCCGTGGGTTTGTGGAGGACGAGACGCTCCATATCAGCGCGGTATTGAACAACGACGATTTCGAGCAGCCACGCCATTTCCACAGATCGGTCCCCGTCCAGAAGCGGGATATTCTGGCACACAACTTCATGCCCGCCGGGTGGATGGGCGATCTGCGGGTCGGCCAGGCGTGGCGTTTCCAGATCATCGACCCCATTTCGTTCGGGATATCTTCGGCCCAGGCCCGGGTGATTTCCAAGGAGAATCTCCGCATCGGCGACGCCCTGTACAAAGTGTACGTGGTCGAGTTCCCCCGGCAGGTGGGGACAGCCCGGGCCTATGTGGACGAGTCGAACCGGCTGCTCCGGCAGACGGTCGAGGCGTGGGGACTCTCCATCGAATTCGTCCGCTTCCCCCTGCCCCATCAGGACGACATCGAGGTGCCCGACAACCTGCTGGAACAGTTTATCACCTCGTCCCCCGGCGACTGACGGACGCAGAGCGACAACATAACCTCTCACCACACGGCCGGAATATCCGCCGTGCGGTCAGCAACGGCGCGGGCAGTGGCCGATCTGTCGTCGGCAGCGTTGCCTGCCCTGTTGTGCGCGGGCCATAACATTGACGTGAATGCCGCTGGAACGTAGCATAGTCCGTCGCGCTTGAAGAGACCGGGGCAAAGAAAGGAAAAGCAGATGCGCCACATGATCTCGTGCCTTGTTGCCAACCGCCCGGGCGTCCTGGCCCGGATCGCCAAGTCGTTTGGCGATCGGGGCATCAACATACACAGCTTGGCCGTCAACGAGGCGGAACAGGAACATATCTCCCGGCTGACCATCGAGATCGAAGGCGAGATGGACAAGCTGGAGGCGATCGCCGACGAGACCGCCCGGCTGGACGACGTGATCGAGGTGGAAGACCTGGACCGCAGCGGGTTCATCGACCGAGAGTTGATGCTGGCGAAGATTCACACCCGACCGGAGGACCTCCCCCAACTGATGCAGATTCTCGAGGTGATGGGGGCAAAAGTCTCCGCCCTGAAGCTCGATACGATGACCATCGAGATGACCGGGTCCGATGAGAAAGTGACCGCCCTGCTCCGCATGCTCCGCCCCTTCGGGATTATCGAGTGCGCACGCAGCGGGCGAGTGGCGGTGAGCGAAGGGGAAAAAACGTGATCGGCATCGATAAGGTCGATCAACTCGTTGACCGGGTCCGCGAGCGGCAGCGGCCGATCACCCTCGCCTGCGCGGGGCCGGAGGACGCCGAATCGCTCGAAGCCCTGCGGTTGGCCGCCGACACCGGGCTGATCAAGCCGCTCGCCGTCGGCCGCAAACAGGCGATCATCACCTGCGCGCAGACCCTGGGCATCTCGCTGGAAGGGTTCGAGTTCGAGGACGTGCCCGATCAAAGCAAGGTGGCGGAGTGCACGACCGCCAGCGTACGCGAGGGCCGCGCCCTGGCCATGATGAAGGGCCACCTGCCCACCAAGCAAGTGATCCGGGCGATCCTGAACCACCAGACCGGCCTGCGCGGGGACGGGATGCTCAGCCACGTCGCCCTGTTCGACGCCCCGCCCAGCGGCAAATGCGTGGTGGTGACCGACGCCGGGGTGAACATCCGGCCGACCCTCTCCCAAAAGATCGAGATCACCAGGAACGCCGCCGAAGTGCTGCGCCGACTGGGCGTGCGGAAGCCGAAGGTAGCGATGCTCGCCGCCATCGAGCACGTCAACGTGACGACGATGCCCGCCACGCTGGACGCGAAGCTCATCGAGCAGATGAGCGACGCCGGCCTGCTCGGCGAACTGGTCGCTCAGGGGCCACTGGCCCTCGACGACGCGGTGTCGCCAGACGTCGCCCGGTCAAAGGGCCTGGCCGGCCCGGTCGCCGGTCAGGCCGACATCGTGGTCGCTCCCGAGATCGAGACCGCCAACGCCATCTACAAGGCCCTCACCTGCTTCGCAGGCCTGGAAGGGGCCAGCATCATCTGGGGAGCCACCGCGCCCATCGTCGTCCCCGGCCGGGCCGATACGGCCCGGATGAAATTCCTCAGCATCGCCCTCGCCTGCGCCATGATTGAGAACTGACCGTGGTAGAACGCCCCGCCCCGCTTGTGGCGGTGATCAACACCGGATCGACCTCGACCAAGGTCGCACTGTTCCGCGGACACGACATCGTCTCGGATGAAACCGTCCGGCATTCTGTCGATGAACTGAGCGCGTTCCGCCGGCTCATCGACCAGGTCCCGATGCGGGAATCGGCCGTCCTCGATGTGCTCGAGCGCTGCGATGTCGCCCTGACCGACCTCGACGCCGTCTCCTGTCGGGGCGGCCTGCTCGCCCCGTTGCCCTCGGGGACATACCGGGTGGACGACGCGATGCTCGAGGACCTCCGGTCAGGCCGATACGGCCTCCACGCCAGCAACCTGAGCGCGGTCATCGGGGCGCGGATCGCCGAGCAGGCCGAGGTGCCGGCATTCATCGTCGATCCCGTCGTCGTCGATGAACTGTGCCCGGAGGCGCGTTATTCCGGCATCCCCGAGATCGAGCGGCGCAGCATCTGGCACGCCCTGAACCAGAAGGCGGTCGCCCGTCGGATCGCCCGGAAACTGGGCAAACGATACGAGGAGGCGGACCTGATCGTCGCCCATCTCGGAGGCGGGACGTCCATCGCGGCGCACCGCCGGGGCAAGGTCATCGACGTGAACAACGCTCTCGACGGGGACGGCCCGTTCGCTGTCGAGCGGAGCGGCGGCCTGCCGGCGGCCGACCTGGTCCGGCTCGCCCGCGAGATGCCACCCGACGAACTGCTGGCACGAATCACCGGCCGGGGCGGCGTGGTCGCATACCTGGGCACGAACGACCTGCTCGACGTGGAGAACCGGGCGGCCGCGGGGGACGAGACAGCGAAGGATATCCTTGCCGCGATGGCCTATCAGGTGGCGTGCGAGATCGGTGCCCGTGCGGCGGCGCTGGCCGGACGGGTCGATGCCATCGCACTCACCGGCTCCGTCGCCCGCTGCAAACCGGTCGTCCGCGGCATCAAACGCCGGGTCCAGTTCATCGCGCCGGTCCACACGATACCGGGGGCGATCGAGATGGTCGCACTCGCCGAGGGCGCCCTGCGGGTGTTGGCCGGGGAGGCCCGGGCAAAGCGATATCGCAGTCCGGGCTGACCGCCCGCCGCCCATCGCCGGGCATTCAGGTGATCAGGTCGTATTTCTGCACGGTCACCACGTCGGTGACTTCTTCGCCGGCGACATAGCGGCTCAGGTTCTCGAGGGCGTGCCGGCCCATCCTCGGCTGCCAGTCGGGCGTGGGGCCGGCCTGATGAGGGAGCAGCAGCACGTTTTGCATCCCCCTGAGCGGCGAGTCGGCCGGCAGCGGCTCCTCCTCGAACACGTCGAGCGCCGCCCAGATCGTCCCTTCCTCGAGCTTCTCGACCAGGGCCTCGGTGTCGATGATCGCGCCCCGGGCCGTGTTGACCAGCACGGCTCCGTCCTTCATCCCCGCCAGAATCTCGGAGCCCACGATGTGATGGTTCTGGGGCGTCTTGGAGGCGTGGATCGAGACGACGTCGTTCGCAGCGTACAAATTCGCCAGGTCATCCTCGCGGGCGACGCCAAGTTGCTCGAACACCTCGTCGGGGCAGTGGGGAGAGAACGCCGAGATGGCACAGTCGAACGGGCCGAGCAGCCGGACGAATTCCTGGGCGATGACCCCCAGCCCGTGGAGCCCGACGCTCCGTCCGAACAAGCTGGCGCTCTCGAACTCGCCGG